>CAIRYF010000103.1 GCA_903882725.1 uncultured Simplicispira sp. | reverse complement strand
CTGTCGTAAATGCGCAGGTTGTTGGCAGTTTTGTAGCCGGTGGCGTGCTCAAACTTGACATCTGGGCTGTCGGCGGCCACTTTGACCATCGACTCCATGTAGCCAAAGGTGGTGCCAAACACCAGCTTGGCACCTTGGCCGACAAAGTCGCGCAGCACCCGCTCGGCGTCGGCGGACTCGGGCACGCTCTCGACGTAGGTAGAGGCGTCAATTTTGTCGCCAAACTCTTTTTCTAGCGCTTTGCGTGCGTTGTCGTGGGCATACGACCAGCCGCCATCGCCGACTGGGCCGACGTAGGCAAAAGCAATTTTCAGCGGTGCGGGCTTGGCTGGCGCAACGTCAGTCGCCGGTGCTGCGGGAGCGGCCACCGGCGCTTCTTTTTTGCCGCAGCCGACCAAGGCAGCCGCCGTCACCGCTGTCAACGCAGCTACTTTGAGCAGTGCTGCGCGTTTGTGCAAATTTGTCATGGATTTTTCCTTTAAAAAACTTCAAGCGCCGGGATAAAACGGCTTGCCCAGCGAGGTTGGCATATTGATACGAATCCACGCCGGGTTGCGCGAGATCAGCGCCAGCACCACGATGGTGGCGACATACGGCAGCATCGACAGCAACTGGCTGGCCACCTGCACACCCGAAGCCTGCAAATGAAACTGCAGCATGGTCACGCCGCCAAACAAATAGGCTCCCAGCAACACCCGCGCCGGACGCCAGGTGGCAAACGTCGTCAGCGCCAGCGCAATCCAGCCGCGCCCTGCCACCATGCCCTCGACCCACAGCGGCGTGTACACCGTGGAGATGTAGGCACCGGCCAAGCCGCACAGCGCGCCGCCCGCCATCACGGCGGCCAAGCGAATGCGCCGCACCGGATAACCCAGCGCGTGCGCCGACTCGGGCGACTCGCCGACCGAGCGCAGCACCAAACCGGCCCGGGTGCGGTACAAAAACCACACCAACCCGCCCGCCAGCAGCATGGCTGCATACACCAGCGGGTGCTGGCGAAACAGCGCCGGGCCCAGCAGCGGCACATCGCCCAGCAGCGGGATGGCGTATTTGGGCAACTCGGGCAGTTTGGCCTGCACGTAGTTGATGCCGACAAAGGCTGAAAAGCCGACGCCAAACAAACTTAAGGCCAAGCCGGTGGCGTATTGGTTGGTGCCCAACCAAATCACCAGCAAGCCAAAAACGCCCGCCAGCAGCGCCCCCGCCGCCATGCCTGCCGCAAAGCCCAGCCAGGTGTTGCCGGTATGCACTACGGTGGCAAAACCGGCAATGGCGGCGCACAGCATCAAACCTTCGGCCCCCAAGTTGACGACACCGGCTTTTTCGTTAATGAGCAAACCCAAAGCAGCCAAGGCCAGCACGGTGCCAGCGCTCAGGGTGGCGGCAATCAGCAGCGCGTAAGACTCCATCTCAGTGCCCTCCCTTTAAGGTGGGTGCGCGGCGCACCCAGCGCAGGCGGTAGGCAATCAAGGTGTCGCACGCCAACAGCGTAAACAGCAGCAGCCCTTGAAACACGCCCGTCAGCGACTTGGGCAGGCCCATGCGCGACTGCGCCAGCTCGCCGCCGATGTACAACATACTCATCAACAGCGCCGAAAACACCATGCCGACCGGGTGCAGCCGCCCGACAAAGGCAACGATGATGGCGGCAAAGCCGTAGCCCGCTGGCACATACGGCGTCAACTGGCCAACTGGCCCGGCCACTTCCAGCGCCCCGGCCAAACCGGCCGCACCGCCCGAAATTAACAACGCCGTCCACAGCGTGCGCCGCGACGAAAAACCGGCATAACGCGCCGCTGCCGGTGCCAAACCGCCCACCAGCAAGGCAAAGCCTGCCCGAGTGCGAAACAAAAACACCCACAGCGCAGCAGCGGCTGCCAGCGCCAGCGGCAAGCCCCAATTCAGGCGTGAACCGGCCATCAGGCGCGGCACCAGGGCGGCTTTTTCAAAGGTTTTGGTTTGCGGAAAGTTGTAGCCCATGGGGTCTTTCCACGGGCCAAACACCAAGTAACTGAGCACCAGCGTCGCCACGTACACCAGCATCAGGCTGACCAAAATCTCGTTGGCGTTGAAGCGCTCGCGCAGCAGCGCCACCAGTGCGGCCCAGACCATGCCGCCCAAGACCCCGGCCAGCAGCACCCCCGGCATGATCCAGCCGCCGGTGGTTTTGTCGGCCAGCAGCGCCACGCCGCCAGCGGCAATCGCGCCCATGACGAACTGCCCTTCGGCACCAATGTTCCAAATGTTGGAGCGAAAGCACACTGCCAGTCCGAGCGCAATCAGCAGCAGCGGCGTCGCCTTGAGCAGCAACTCGCCCAGCGCATACGACGAGCGGATCGGCTCCCAAAAAAACACCTGCAAACCGCGCACCGGGTCTTTGCCCAAGGCGGCAAACAAGGCCACGCCGATCAGCACCGTGATCGCCAACGCCAACAGCGGCGAGCCATAACTCCAAGCGCGTGACGGCTGCGAACGCGGTTCCAACTTCAGCATGGCTGCGCCTCCTCGGTTGCTGTGTGCCACAGGCCGCTAATCCATTTGCCCAGGCGCTCGACAGTGGCGTCGGCGCGATCCAGTGACGGCGACAAATGCCCTTTGGCCATGACGTGCAAGCGGTCGCTCAGGTCAAACAATTCATCGAGTTCTTCACTGAACACCAGCACGGCGCAACCGGCATCACGCAGCGCCAAAATCGCCGCGCGAATTTGCTGCGCTGCGCCTACGTCCACGCCCCAAGTCGGCTGCGAGACGATGAGCACGCTGGGATGGGCATCTATCTCGCGCCCGACAATAAATTTTTGCAAATTGCCGCCCGACAGCGACTGCGCCGCTGCCTGCGGCCCAGCGGCCTTGACCTGAAAGCGCTCAATGATGGCGCGCGCCTGCGCTTGCAACTGGCCCATGCGAATCCAGCCGCCCGCTCCCAGTGCTTCGCTGCGCGTCAGCAGCAGGTTGTGCGCCAGTCCCATGCCAGGCACTGCGCCCCGGCCCAAGCGCTCTTCGGGCACAAAGTGCAGGCCCAGTGCTCGGCGTGCGCGCGGGTCTAGCTGTCCAGCGCTCTGCCCGGCCAACTGCACCATCGCTGGCGCGGCGCGCAGGTCTTCGCCCGACAGCGCGTACAGCAATTCTTTTTGCCCATTGCCAGAGACCCCGGCAATGCCCACCACCTCGCCCGCGCGCACCTGCAATTGCACGCCGACCAAATCGACACCAAACGGATCGGTGCGCGCCAAGTGCAAGTCTTGCACCCCCAGCACCACTGCGCCCGCGTGGATGGGGCGGTGCAGCAGCTCGGGCGGCTCGGCACCAATCATCAGGCGCGAGAGCGAGGCGTTGGACTCTTGCGCCGGATTGCACACCCCCGTCACCTCTCCGCCGCGCAGCACGGTGCAGGCAGTACATAAAGATCGAATCTCGTGCAGCTTGTGGCTGATATACAAAATGCTGCAACCCTGCGATGCAATTTTGCGCAGCACGACAAACAGCTTTTCGACCGCCTGCGGCGTCAGCACCGAGGTCGGCTCGTCCAAGATAAGCAGCTTGGGCGTGGTCAGCAAGGCGCGGATGATTTCGACGCGCTGCATCTCGCCTACGCACAGGGTATGCACCGGGCGCAGCGGGTCAATGTCCAGGCCGTATTGCGCCGCTGTGGCAGTGATGCGCTCGGTCACCTCGGATAAGCGCTGGCTTTTGTCCAGCCCCAGCCAAACATTCTCGGCCACCGACAGCGTGCCAAACAGGCTGAAATGCTGAAACACCATGGCAATGCCCAGCGCGCGCGCCGCGTGCGGGTTGCGCACCTGCACCGGCTGGCCGTCAAAGCAAATGCTGCCCGCGTCGGGCTGCACCGCGCCGTAAATAATTTTCATCAGCGTCGATTTGCCCGCGCCGTTTTCGCCCAGCACGGCGTGGATCTCGCCCGGCTGCACGGTCAGCGAGACGGCGTTGTTGGCCACCACTGCCGGGTAGCGCTTGGTGATGCCGCTTAGTTGCAGCCGCGCCGGTGGGCCTATGGCAGAAGAAGGAGTCGGAGTCAAAGACGGAGACGGGGCAGAAAAACGCATGGCCGCGATTGTCTCTCAGTTTGCGGTTACCTTTTGAATCAAATAGGCCTCTGAGGCAATGTAGTCAAGCGCTATTAGCTATTATTTCAATAGCTATAGCTGTCAGTGCAGTGGCTGGGGCGCGAGAACAGCCCGGTGGCCGCCAGCCAGACGCTGTTGTATTCGCCCGCCCACACGGCACCGGCGCGCGGGTGCTTGGATGCGGCCTTTTGAGTGCCGAACTTGGCGATCCAAGGCGTGATTGGCAGACCCGCACTACGGGATTACCCGAATATTTTGCAGGGACAAAGCGTTTCTCATCGCACGCGCTAACTGCCTTTCTGCGTAGAGATATTTGTTATTGTGCGCCTACAATTCAGGTTCTAAGCCCTTGATTTTGTTGAGATAAGCGGCTTCTTTAGCAGGCAGTTTGGATTCATTTCCTGATACAGTGCGGGAAATTGCCATAAAGTGGGAAAATAGCCCCTTGGTTGTGCTTCGTTGTGCTTCTTTCCGCTTAAATCAGTCAAAACCAAGGGCGAGGCATCTGTCTGTGTTTCAGGCCAAATGCCCCCTACCAAACACCCACGGATGCCTTATGGTTTTTCCCCGTCCCGAATGGGAAAAATTTTGCGAACGCATTGCCCCACTGCCTTTGCTTTCTAAAGGCACCGCATGACCGAACCTCGACCACACACCACTGTGCTGCTCAACGAAGCTGTTGAGGCTTTGCTAGCTGGTGCCCAAGCGCTGGCGCAAGGCACTTGGATTGACGCCACCTTTGGCCGAGGCGGCCACTCGCGCCACATTCTTGCGCGCTTAGGCCCACAAGGGCAGTTGTTGGCATTTGACAAAGACCCCGAAGCTGTCAGCGCCGCAGCGCTTATCGAGGACGCGCGTTTTTCAATTCGCCACGAGGGCTTTCGCCACTTGGCCGACCTAGAGCCCGCCAGCGCCTGCGGGGTGTTGATGGATTTGGGTGTGAGTTCCCCCCAAATTGACAGTCCTGAGCGCGGCTTTAGTTTTCGCTTTGATGGCCCGCTGGATATGCGCATGGACACCACGCGCGGCGAAAGCGTGGCGCAGTGGCTGGCAAGCGCTGAGGTTGGACAGATTGCAGAGGTAATACGTGAATATGGTGAAGAACGGTTTGCTGGCCCCATTGCAAAGGCGATTGTTGCTCGCCGACAAGAGCGTGGCCCGCTTGCTACTACCGCCGAGTTGGCCGACCTCGTGGCTGGCACGGTCAAGACCCGCGAGGCAGGCCAAAATCCGGCCACACGCACCTTTCAGGCTTTTCGGATTTTCATCAATGCCGAGTTGCAAGAACTGCAACAAGCACTAGCGGCCAGCCTGTCGGTGTTGCAACCGGGCGGGCGTTTGGTGGTGATTAGCTTTCATTCGCTTGAAGACCGCATCGTCAAGCAGTTCATTGCCGAGCACTCCAAAGAGGTCTACGACCGGCGCGCGCCGTTTGCGCTGCCCCAGCCGATGCGCCTGAAGGCGCTGGCGCGCATCAAACCCAGCGCCGCCGAAGTAGCAGTCAATCCGCGTTCGCGCAGCGCTGTGATGCGCGTGGCCGAGCGCACACAGGTGCCTGCATGAACCTGGCTGTGCTGAGGCAAAGGAGCTGTGCATGATGCGCCTGAACCTGTTGCTGCTGCTGGCAGTGCTGGCCAGTGCCTTGTATTTGGTGCGCATCCAATACGACTCGCGCCTGCTTTACACCGAGCTTGACCGCGCCCAAAGCGAAGCGCGCCGCCTAGAACTAGAGCACGAACGCCTGCGGGTAGACAAGCGTGCCCAGGCCACGCCATTGCGGGTAGAAACGTTGGCACACACGCAGTTGCATATGCGCACGGCCACGCCGTCGATTACTGAATATGTCCGCGATGCGTCTGCCGCAGCTGGCGCTGCCGTTGCAGCGCCAAAGAAAGAGGCGCCATGAGTCGCAGCATCCGCTACACCTCCAGCCCACTGCTGGCAAGCAAGACACCGCCGGGACGCAGCAAGCTCATTGTTGGGGTGATTGCGACTGCGTTTTTAGGCTTGGGTGCGCGTGCTGCGTATGTGCAAGTGATAGACAACGCCTTCTTTCAGCGCCAAGGTGAGGTGCGCTTTGCCCGCACGCTAGATTTGCCTGCTTACCGGGGCAAGTTGCTTGACCGCAACGGCTTAATTCTGGCCTCCAGTGTCCCTGCAGCCAGCATTTGGGCTATTCCTGAAGACGTTAAACAAGACGATCCGCAGGTGCGTGCCCAGCTCAAAGAGCTGGCCAAGCTGATGGAGACACCGCTGCCCAGCCTGATCGCCAAGCTGGCCGAAGAAGATAAAACCTTCGTCTGGCTCAAGCGCCAGTTGGACTGGGATGTGGGCGAGAAAATCACCGCGCTGGGCATTGCGGGCATTTACCTGCGCAAAGAATACAAACGCCAATACCCCGAGGGCGAGTCGAGTGCCCATGTCGTCGGTTTTACCAACGTTGAAGACAAGGGCCAAGAAGGCATGGAGTTGGCCTTTAACGACCTGTTGGCTGGCAAGGCTGGTTCGCGCCGCGTCATCAAAGATCGCATGGGCCGCGTCGTCGAAGGCGTGGGTGAAATCGTGCCGCCCATGGATGGGCGCGATATGCAGCTGTCCATCGACAGCAAAGTGCAGTTTTTTGCCTACCAAAAACTGCGTGACCAAGTGATTGCGCATAAGGCCAAGGCGGGCAGTGTGGTGGTGCTGGACGCCATCACCGGCGAAGTGCTGGCGTTGGCCAATTACCCCAGCTATGCGCCCGACAAACGCCAAAATCTGACCGGCGAACAACTGCGCAACCGCGCCCTGACAGACACCTTTGAGCCTGGCTCGACCATGAAGCCGTTCACGATTGGCTTGGCACTCAATAGCGGTCGGGTGCGCCCCGGTACGGTGGTCGATACCACCCCGGGACGTGTCACTATTACCGGCTCGACCATCTCCGATACGCACAACTACGGCGTATTGACAGTTGAAGGCGTGATTCAAAAGTCCAGCAACGTTGGCACCACCAAGTTGGCGATGCAAATGCCAGCGCGCGAGATGTGGGAGACCTTCTCAGCCGCCGGTTTTGGGCAAAAGCCGCAAATTGCCTTTCCGGGCGCTGTCAGTGGCCGCTTGCGTGCCTACAAAACCTGGCGCCCGATTGAGCAAGCCACCATGTCATATGGCTATGGTTTGTCGGCCAGCCTGTTTCAAATGGCGCGCTCGTACACCGTGTTTGCCCACGACGGCCAAATCATTACCGCCACCATGCTCAAGAGCGACCAGCCGGCTATGGGCGTGCCAGTGTTTACACCGCAAACCGCTGCCCAAGTGCGCAAGATGCTGCAAATGGCTGCTGGCCCCGGCGGCACTGGGCAGCGCGCACAAACGCAGGGCTATTCGGTCGGCGGCAAATCGGGCACGGCGCGCAAGCAAATTGGCAAAACCTACGCCACCGGCAAATACCGCGCTTGGTTTACCGGCATGGCACCCATCGACAAGCCGCGCATCATCGTCGCGGTGATGGTGGACGAGCCCAACAACGGCACTTATTACGGCGGCACCGTCGCCGCGCCGGTGTTCAGCGAGGTGGTGCAGCAAACCCTGCGCATGATGGGCGTGCCGCCAGACATGGCCGTCAAGCCGCAAATCGTCGCTGACGTGGCCGAGGAGACTTTGTAAATGCCCCCGTTGTTGGATAACGCCCGCGCGGCGGTGCAGTGGCTGCGCCAGCGCGTCACCGGCACGCTGCACACCGACAGCCGCCTGATTGCCCCGGGTGACGGCTTTATTGCCTGGCCGGGTGCCGCCACCGATGGCCGCGCCCATGTTGCCAGCGCCACCGCACGCGGTGCCAGCGCCTGCTTGGTGGAGCAAGTTGGTGTCGAGGCGTTTGACTTTGCTGGTGCGCCCATGGCCGCGCTGACCGATTTGAAAGCCGCTACCGGCGACATTGCCGCGCAGTGGTTTGGCCAGCCTTCGCAGTCACTCCATGTGGTGGCCTTTACCGGCACCAATGGCAAAACCAGCAGCGCTTGGTGGCTGGCTGATGCGCTACAAAAATGTGAGCTGAAAGCGCTTATTCCATGCGGGCTAGTGGGCACTTTGGGCATGGGAGTGCCTCCGCAGCTCGAAAACACCGGCATGACCACGCCCGACCCAGTGCGCTTGCAGCGCGCATTTCGCCAGTTTGTGGATGCTGGCGTGCGCAGCTGCGCCATCGAAGCTTCGTCGATTGGCTTGGCCGAGCACCGGCTGGCGGGCACACGCATTCGCGTGGGCGTGTTTACTAACTTCACGCAAGACCACCTTGACTACCACGGCAACATGGACGCCTATTGGCAGTCCAAAGTGGCGCTGTTTGACTGGCCGGGTTTGCAAGCGGCAGTGATCAACATCGACGATGCCCACGGCGCTGCGCTGCACGCGGCACTGGCAGCGCGCAGCTTGGAGGTGTGGAGCGTGTCGATGCACCGCAGCGCGCGGCTGCAAGCACAAGATATAGGCTTTGGCGACACGGGACTGCGCTTTACGGTGGTCGAAGGCGGCGAGCGCCATGCGCTGCAAACTGCGCTGATCGGCGACTACAACGTCTCCAACCTGCTCGGGGTGATTGCCGCTTTGCGTGCGCTGGGCGTGCCGCTGGCACGCGCGGTATCGGCCTGCGCCAGTCTGTTGCCGGTGCCGGGGCGCATGGAGCGCATTGTGCTAGCGGGTCAGCCGCTGGTGGCGGTGGACTACGCGCACACGCCGGACGCGCTGCAACAAGTGCTGCGCGCCTTGCGCCCGCTGGCGCAAGAGCGTGGCGGCCAGCTGTGGTGTGTGTTTGGTTGCGGCGGCGACCGCGACGCCAGCAAACGCCCGTTAATGGGCGCTGCCGCGCAGCACCATGCGGACTGGGTGGTGCTGACCAGCGACAACCCGCGCAGCGAAGACCCGGCGCACATCCTGCACCAAGTGCTGCAAGGCACGATTGCCGGCCAAACCGTGCGCGTCGAAGTGGACCGCGCTAGAGCGATTGCGCTGGCGCTGACCGAGGCCGACGCCCGCGACGTGGTGTTGATTGCTGGCAAAGGACACGAAGATTACCAAGAGACGGCGGGCGTGCGCCGGCCGTTCTCAGACATGGCCCAAGCGCGTGCGGCGCTGCAAGCCCGAGAAAGTATTTGAATGAGCATGATGAGCTTGCAACAGGCGCTGGAGTTGATTCAGCAGCGCATTCCCCAGGCCCGCCTCGTGGGCGATGGCACCAGCGCCACGGTTTATTTTTCGCGCGTCCACACCGACAGCCGCAGTCTGCAAGCGGGCGATTTGTTCGTCGCTTTGCGGGGCGAGCGCTTTGACGCCCACCAATTTTTACCCCAAGCCGCCCAAGCTGGCACTGTGGCGGCGCTGGCGCACGGCGGTTTGCAAGCGGCTGGTTTGGCTGGCATTGAAGTACCCGACACCTTGCTGGCGCTGGGCGCGTTGGCGGCGGGCTGGCGCGCGCAGTGTGGCTTGCCGTTGATAGCGGTCACCGGCAGCAACGGTAAAACCACCGTCACGCAGATGCTGGCCTCCATTTTGGCGGCGCACGCTGGCAGTGCGGCGCTGGCGACGCAAGGCAATTTCAACAATGCCATTGGCGTGCCGCACACCTTGCTGCGCCTGACGCCAGAGCATCGCATCGCCGTGGTTGAGCTGGGCATGAACCACCCCGGCGAAATCGCCCAGCTGGCCGCCATGGCGCAGCCGACGGTGGCGCTGGTCAACAACGCGCAGCGCGAGCACCTTGAATTCATGCACACCGTGCAGGCCGTGGCCGAAGAAAACGGCAGCGTGCTGGCGGCTTTGCCAGCCGACGGCGTGGCAGTGTTTCCGGCGGGTGACGCCTACACCGCGCTGTGGCGCGCTCTGGCGGGCGCGCGCCGCTGCATCACCTTTGGCGCTGCCGACGATGGGGGCGCTGACGTGCATTGCATCCAAGCCCACTGGCAAGGCAGCGCGTGGCAGGTGCGCATCGCCACGCCGCAAGGCGCGCTGGCTTGCACGCTGGCGATTGCCGGACGCCACAACGTGCGCAATGCGCTGGCGGCCACGGCTTGCGCACTGGCCGCTGGCGTGCCACTGGCCGCCATTGCGCAAGGGCTGACGGCGTTTGTTCCGGTCAAAGGCCGTTCACGCGCTTTTGGCGTGCAGCGCGGCGCGCGCCACATCACTGTGGTGGACGACAGCTACAACGCTAACCCCGACTCGATGCACGCCGCCATTGCCGTGCTGGCCGAGCTGCCCGCGCCGCGCCTGCTGGTGATGGGCGACATGGGCGAAGTCGGCGACCAAGGGCCGCAGTTTCACACCGAGGCCGGTGCCCACGCGCGCGCTTGCGGCATTGAGCAGCTGTTCACGCTGGGCGTGCAATCGGCCCACGCCAGCGCCGCTTTTGGCGCAGGGCGGCATTTTGACAACATGGCGCAGCTGCAAGCAGCGCTGCAAGCGCAGTGGCCCACGGTGGGCAGCGTGCTGGTAAAGGGATCGCGGTTTATGAAGATGGAACAAGTGCTGGATGCACTGGATGCGCTGGACGCCATGGCTGGGAGCGCTCCATGCTGATGTGGTTGGCGCAGTGGCTGCAAAGCGTCTCCAGCGATTTTGGTTTTTTTCGTGTCTTTCAGTACCTGACGCTGCGCGCCGTGCTGGCGGCGCTGACGGCGCTGCTGATTGGCCTGATCGCTGGCCCGCGCGTCATTGCGCGCTTGGCAGAACTCAAAATTGGCCAGCCTATCCGCACCAACGGCATGGAAACGCATCTGGTCAAAAGCGGCACGCCCACCATGGGCGGGGTGCTGATTTTGCTGGCGATCACGGTCTCCACCCTGCTGTGGGCCGACCTGTCCAACCGCTTTATCTGGATCGTGCTGCTGGTAATGCTGGGCTTTGGTGCCATTGGCTGGGTGGACGACTGGCGCAAGGTGGTCAACAAAGACCCCAACGGAATGCGCTCGCGCGAGAAATATATGTGGCAGTCCATTGTTGGCCTGCTGGCGGCGCTGTATTTGGTGTTCAGCATCTCTGAGAGCTCCAACTACAAGGTGCTAGGGCTGTTTGTCTCGTGGGTGCGTTCGGGGCTGGATGTGGATTTGCCAGCGCAGGCCGGTTTGTTGCTGCCGTTTTTTAAAGAAGTCAGCTACCCGCTGGGCGTGCTGGGCTTTGTCATCCTGACCTATTTGGTGATTGTCGGCTCCAGCAACGCCGTCAACCTGACCGACGGGCTCGACGGTTTGGCCATCATGCCGGTGGTGATGGTCGGCTCGTCGCTGGGCGTGTTTGCGTATGTGGTCGGCAGCACGGTGTACTCCAAGTATTTGCTGTTTCCGCACATTCCGGGTTCGGGCGAGTTGCTGATTTTTTGTGCTGCCATGACCGGTGCCGGACTGGCCTTTTTGTGGTTTAACACCCATCCGGCGCAGGTGTTTATGGGCGACGTCGGTGCGCTGGCGCTGGGCGCGGCGCTGGGCACGATTGCCGTCATCGTGCGCCAAGAAATCGTGCTGGCCATCATGGGCGGCATTTTTGTTGTCGAAGCTATTTCGGTGATGTTGCAGGTGATGTGGTTCAAATACACCAAAAAGAAATACGGCGAAGGTCGGCGTATTTTGAAAATGGCCCCCTTGCACCATCACTTTGAAAAGAGTGGCTGGAAAGAAACGCAGGTGGTGGTGCGCTTTTGGATCATCACCATGCTGCTGTGCTTGGTGGGTCTATCCACCTTGAAATTACGATGAACACCGACTTCTCCCCCGTACAAGACCTGATGACTCCTTTGCAAGGCCGCAAGGTTTTGGTGTTGGGCTTGGGCGATTCTGGCTTGGCCATGGCGCGCTGGTGCGTGCGCTGCGGTGCGCAAGTCACGGTGGCCGACACGCGCATGGCACCGCCACAGCTGGCCGCTTTGCAGGCTGAGATGGCGCAGGTGCGCTTTGTGGCAGGCACCTTGGATGCTGCTCTGGTAACAGGCCAAGGGTTGGATGCCATCTACCGTTCGCCCGGTTTGAGTCCCGCCAGTATCGCTTCTGTTTTAATAGCTGCAAGCGCAGATGGAATAAGGGTTGGAGGCGAATTAAGCCTATATTCTATGGCGCTGCGCAGTTTGCGCACCACGCAAGGCTATGCACCGGCGGTGCTGGCCATCACTGGCACCAATGGCAAAACCACGGTGACGTCGCTGACGCGCCAACTGGTCGATCGTGCAGGCCAGTCCGTGGCCGTGGCAGGCAATATCGGCCCCACGCTGCTGGACACTCTGACAACGCACCTGAACGCAGGCACGCTGCCAGCGGTGTGGGTGCTGGAGTTGTCGAGTTTTCAGCTTGATGCTGCTGCCGATGGGGTGGATAACTTTGAGCCCACCGCTGGGGTGGTGCTCAACGTGACGCAAGACCATTTGGACTGGCACGGCAGCTTGGCTGCCTATGCGGGTGCCAAAGCGCGCATTTTTGGCCATGAGGCGCTGCTGGTGCTTCACCGCGAAGACCCGACGGTGATGGCCATGTTGCCTGAGCCTCCCCGGGTCAAATCACAAAAATCACAAAAATCACAAAAATCACAAAAATCACAAAAATCACAAAAATCACAGTGGCGCAGCTACACCACTTTTGGCGCTGACCTGCCCCAGCGTCCTGGTGACT
Source organism: uncultured Simplicispira sp. (assembly GCA_903882725.1). Lineage (GTDB taxonomy): Bacteria > Pseudomonadota > Gammaproteobacteria > Burkholderiales > Burkholderiaceae_C > Simplicispira. The sequence goes on along the minus strand of CAIRYF010000103.1, from coordinate 8,116 downwards.
TTGGCATTGAAACCGTCAACGGCATGGCCTGGCTGGTGCGCGCACAGCCGGCAGATGACACGCCCCAGCGGCGCACGCGCGGCACCCATACTGGAGTCGGCGCCAGCATCGAGATCGAGCCGCTGCATATCCAGCGCCTGATGCCAGCAGATGCCCTGCGCATTCGGGGTCGACACAACGCCACCAACGCACTGGCCGCGCTGGCACTGGCACACGCTGCGGGGTGCGCGCTGGCTCCCATGCTGTACGGCCTGCGCGAATATTGCGGCGAGCCGCACCGCGTGCAGTCTATCGGCCTGCTCGATGGCCTTGAATACTTTGATGACAGCAAGGGCACCAACGTCGGCGCTACTGCGGCTGCGCTGGCTGGGCTGGGTGCCGAGCGGCGCATAGCCGTGATTTTGGGCGGTGATGGCAAGGGGCAAGACTTTGCCCCGCTGGCCGTACCGGTAGCACGCTACGCCCGTGTGGTGGTGCTGATAGGCCGCGATGCACCACTGATCCGCAGTGCGCTGGCGCACGCCGGTGTGCCACTGCTAGACGCCTCTGATATGGCGCAAGCGGTACGCATGGCGGCGCAGCACGCTCGCCCCGGCGACGCAGTGCTGCTGTCGCCCGCTTGCGCAAGTTTTGATATGTTTAACGGCTATGGGCACCGCGCGCAGGTCTTTTGTGCAGCAGTGCAGGCACTGGCACTGGACGCCGGTCAGACGCTAGAAGGAGCGCCATGAGCAAGAGGCCCAACGCTTTTGCACGCCTAAGTAGCTGGTTTGGTGGCCTGCCCAGCAAGGCGGTGGATGTGCTGCCGGTGCGCGTGGGCGGCATGGAATATCGCCGCACCACGGCCACGCCAGCACACGTACTGGGGTTTGACCAAACGCTGCTGTGGGTGGTGGTGGCGCTGCTGGCCTGGGGGCTGGTGATGGTGTATTCGGCCTCGATTGCTATGCCGCAGAACCCGCGCTTTGGCAAGATTGCACCAACGCATTTTTTGGTGCGCCATGCGATGTCGCTGGCGATTGGCTTGGTTGTCGCGCTGCTGACGTTTCAGATTTCTATGTCCACTTGGGAGCGTTCGGCGCGCGTGCTGTTTGTGGTGTCGATCGGTCTGTTGATGCTGGTGTTGGTGCCGCACGTGGGCACGGTGGTCAACGGCGCGCGGCGCTGGTTGTCGCTGGGGGTGATGAATTTTCAGCCATCAGAGCTGGCCAAGTTTTCCGTGCTGATTTACGCCGCCGACTATATGTGCCGCAAAATGGATGTCAAAGAGCATTTTTTTCGCGCCGTGCTACCGATGGGGATAGCGGTGGGCTTGGTGGGGGCACTGCTGTTGGCCGAGCCAGACATGGGCGCATTCATGGTGATTGCCGTGGTTGCCATGGGTATTTTGTTTTTGGGCGGCGTCAACATCCGTATGTTCATCATGATTGGCACGGTGCTGGTGTCGGCCTTTGGGCTGATGATTGCCTTTAACGACTACCGGCGCGCGCGCATTTTTGCTTATCTTGACCCGTGGAGCGAGAACAATGCCTTGGCCAAGGGTTACCAGCTGACGCATTCGCTGATCGCTATTGGCCGTGGTGAGGTGTTTGGCGTTGGTTTGGGCGGCAGCGTTGAAAAACTGCACTGGCTGCCCGAGGCGCACACCGACTTCATGGTCGCCGTGATTGGCGAAGAATTTGGCCTGATGGGCGTACTCACCCTGCTGCTGCTGTTTTTGTGGATGACGCGGCGCATCATGAACATTGGCCGCCAAGCCATTTCGCTCGACCGCGTGTTTGCCGGTTTGGTAGCGCAAGGCGTGGCTATCTGGATGGGTTTTCAGGCCTTCATCAATGTCGGTGTGAACTTGGGCGCGCTGCCCACCAAGGGCTTGACGCTGCCGCTCATGAGCTTTGGCGGCTCGGCCATTTTGATGAACATGGTGGCGCTGGCAGTGGTGTTTCGCATCGACTACGAAAACAAACTGCTGATGCGCGCAGGCGACAGCACCTCCGCCTCGGCGCGCAGCCACGGGGGTTCGGCATGACAACAGCACCCCACAACCCTGTCCAGGGCAAAACCGCGCTGATCATGGCCGGTGGCACCGGCGGCCATATTTTTCCGGGACTGGCCGTCGCCCAAGAGCTGCGCGCGCGTGGCTGGCGCGTGCATTGGCTGGGCGCACCGGCCAGCATGGAGGCGCGCATCGTGCCCGCGCACGGCTTTGCGCTGGAGACGATTGATTTTTCTGGCGTGCGCGGCAAAGGTGTGATGACGCTGCTGCGTTTGCCGCTGCGGCTGGCGCGGGCGTTTTGGCAGGCGCGTGCCGTGGTGCGGCGGGTGCAGCCCGATGTGGTCGTCGGCTTGGGCGGCTACATCAGCTTTCCGGGCGGCATGATGGCGCGACTGGCGGGCACGCCGCTGGTGCTGCACGAACAAAACTCTGTCGCTGGCATGGCCAACAAGCTGCTGGCGCGGGTGGCGTCGCGGGTGTTTACTGCCTTTCCGAACGTTTTTGCGCACGCTGCTTGGGTCGGCAATCCGCTGCGCGCCGCTTTCACCCAGCAGCCCGGGCCCATCGAGCGCTTTGCCGGGCGCAGCGGGCCGCTGCGCCTGTTGGTGGTTGGTGGCAGTTTGGGCGCGCGCGCGCTCAACGACATCGTGCCGCAGGCGCTGGCGCTGATTCCCGCACAGCAGCGTCCGTTGGTCACGCACCAAAGCGGTGCGGCGCAAATTGACGCCCTGCGCGCCAACTACGCCGCCGCCGGTGTCGAGGCCGAACTCACCCCTTTCATTGACGACACCGCCAGCGCGTTTGCGGCGGCGGACATCATCGTCTGCCGCGCCGGTGCCAGCACGGTCACTGAAATTGCTGCCGTTGGCGCGGCGGCGGTGTTTGTGCCGTTTCCGTCGGCGGTGGACGACCACCAAACCACCAACGCACAATTTTTGGTGCAGGCGGGCGGCGGCTGGCTACTACAGCAGCGCGATATGACAGCACAAGGATTAGCTCAAATGCTACAAAATATGGAGCGCACAGCGCTTATAAACAGGGCGCTAGAGGCCAAAAAGATGCAAAAAATCAACGCTACCCACGAAGTGGTTGCCGCGTGCGAGGCACTGGCCGCATGAAGCACGCTATCCACCACATCCATTTTGTTGGCATTGGCGGCTCGGGCATGAGCGGCATTGCCGAAGTCATGCACAACCTGGGCTATGCCGTCACCGGTTCCGACTTGGCCGACAGCGCGGTGCTGCGTCGGCTGCAAACGTTGGGCATAGCTATCCACGTTGGCCACGCGGCGGCGCACATCGCTGGCGCGGATGCCGTCGTTACTTCAACCGCAGTGCGGGCCGACAACCCCGAAGTGCTGGCCGCGCGTGAGAAAAAAATCCCGGTCGTGCCGCGCGCACTGATGCTGGCCGAGTTGATGCGCCTTAAGCGCGGCATTGCTATTGCTGGCGCGCACGGCAAAACCACGACAACCAGCCTAGTCACCAGCGTGCTGGCCGAGGCCGACTTGGATCCGACGTTTGTGATTGGTGGGCGTCTCAACAGCGCTGGTGCCAATGCGCGGCTGGGCCAAGGCGACTACATCATTGTCGAAGCCGACGAGTCCGACGCCTCGTTCTTGAACCTGCTGCCGGTGATGGCAGTGGTGACCAACATCGACGCCGACCACATGGAAACCTACGGCCACGACTTTGGCCGCTTGAAAAAGGCGTTTGTCGAGTTTTTGCACCGGATGCCGTTTTATGGCGCTGCCATTGTCTGCATTGACGACGCTGCCGTGCGCGACATCCTTGACCAAATCGCCCGCCCGGTGACCAGTTACGGCTTCAGTGCCGAGGCACAGGTGCGCGCCGTCAACGTGCGTGCCGTGGCTGGGCAAATGCACTTTACAGTGCAGCGGCGCAATGGCGTCAGCCTGCCAGATATGGACGTGGTGCTGAACTTGGCGGGTGATCACAATGTGCTCAACGCGCTGGCGGCGATGGCGGTGGCGGTGGAGCTGGGCATTGACGACGCCGCAGTGCTGCGCGCGCTGGCCAGTTTCAAGGGGGTGGGTCGGCGTTTTCAGCGCTATGGCGATTTGCCGGCGCACGGGGGCGGCCATTTCACCATCATCGACGACTACGGCCATCATCCGGTGGAGATGGCGGCCACGCTGGCGGCGGCGCGCGGTGCTTTTCCGGGCCAGCGCTTGGTGTTGGCGTTTCAGCCGCACCGCTATACCCGTACCCGCGATTGTTTTGAAGATTTCATCGAGGTTTTGGGCCATGCCGATGCGGTGCTGTTGACCGAGGTCTACGCCGCTGGCGAGGCACCCATCGTCGGTGCCGATGGCCGGGCGCTGGCGCGCGCGTTGCGCTTGGCCGGTCGGGTAGAGCCGCTATTTGTGGCCAATGTGGCAGATTTACCACAGACCATAGCGGACAATGCGCGCGCGGGTGACGTCGTGCTGTGTATGGGCGCAGGAACCATTGGGACAGTTGCCGCAAAAATCGCAGATCTGCTACAAAATAGCGAGCTACTGGCGCTGGATGGGAGCGCGTTATGACCTTATTTGACTCAAAAATAGACATTGCCGCGTTGGGCAAGGTCGCCGTTCTGATGGGCGGCGCATCGGCCGAGCGCGAAGTTTCAATCATGTCCGGCAGCGGCGTGCTGCAAGCGCTGCGCACGCGCGGTGTGGATGCACACGCCTTTGACCCGGCCCACACCAGCCTTAATGTGTTGCAGCAGCAGGGGTATGCGCGCTGTTTTATTGCCTTGCATGGCCGCCACGGCGAGGACGGCACGGTGCAGGGCGCGCTGGAGTTGATGGGCATTCCCTATACCGGCTCCGGCGTGCTGGCGTCGAGCATTGCCATGGACAAAATCATGACCAAGCGCCTGTGGCGCGCCGATGGTTTGCCTACACCCGACTGGCGCTTGGTCGATAGCCCGGCTGACACCGAGCGCGCGCTGCTGGCACTGGGCGCGCCGATGATCGTCAAACCCGCGCGCGAAGGCTCGACCATCGGCCTGACCAAGGTCTACACCGACGCCGAGTGCGCCCAAGCCTACGCCTTGGCCGCGCGCTACGACCCCGAAGTGCTGTGCGAACAGTTCATTGCTGGCGACGAAACCACTTGCCCGGTGCTGGGCGAAGGTGCCAGCGCGCAGGCCCTGCCGCTGATCCGCATCGTCGCGCCCCAAGGCAATTACGACTACCAAAACAAATACTTCACTGACGACACGCAATACCACTGCCCCAGCGGTTTGCCCGAGGCCGAGGAGCGCGAAATTGCCCGCGTGGTGGTGGCAGCGTACCGTTCGCTGGGCTGCCGGGGTTGGGCGCGGGCTGACATCATGGTGCGCGCCAGCGACCGTCAGCCGTTTTTGTTAGAGATCAACACCTCGCCCGGCATGACTGGGCATTCACTGGTGCCCATGTCGGCGCGCGCCGCTGGCATCAGCTATGAAGATCTGTGTCTGCGTCTGCTGGTCAGCGCCACGCTGGACACCCCACAGGGAGCCTGCCCCGCCGGGACGGAGGGCTCGCTTGCATGAACCCTGGGCTGCCCGCACCCTTGGACGTCAAGTTTATGAATCTGGCCGCGTCGCTGGTATTCATGGCTTGCGTTCTTTTGGTGCTGGCAGCGGGTGCATGGTGGGTGGTGCGCCATCCGGCTTTTGCCATTGGGCGCATCGTGGTGCAGGGTGAACTTGTACACAACAACGCCGTCACGCTGCGCGCCAATGTGGCACCGCAGTTGGTGGGCAATTTTTTTACCATCAACCTGGGTGCAGCGCGCGACGCCTTTGAGCAAGTGCCTTGGGTGCGCAGCGCACAAATACACCGCGAATATCCACGCACACTGCGCGTAGTGTTGCAGGAGCACCACGCTACGGCGCACTGGGGTGGCGAGAGTGGCAACGCCATGTTGAATCAACAGGGTGAAGTATTTGAAGCCAACGGTGAAGATACCGAGGAAGATGATCTGCCGCGCCTCGATGGCCCCGAGGGTTACGCTGCCCAAGTGTTGCAGATGTACGCCTTGCTGCAGCCGGCATTTACGGCTTTAGACATGAAGATCGAGTCGCTCACGCTCTCAGGGCGCGGCGGCTGGAATGCGGTGCTCGATGGTGGGGCGGTGGTTGAACTGGGAGGGGGATCGAGTGAAGAGGTGCTGCAGCGCACCCAGCGTTTTACGCGCACGCTAGCGCAAGTGGCGGCGCAACACCGGCGCCGTGCAGATTCGCTGGAGTTCGCCGATCTGCGCCACACCGGCGGCTACGCCTTGCGTTTGCGCGGTGTGACTACTGTGGCGTCCGATGGCGCGACAGCTGCGCGCAAGTAGGCAAAATACAAGAACAAAAGGCAGACACGGATATGGCAAGAGAATACAAAGATGTGGTGGTAGGGCTGGACATCGGCACAGCCAAAATTATGGCTGTGGTTGCCGAGGTGTTGCCCAACGGCGCACTCAAGCTAGCAGGCTTGGGCGTAGCGCCCAGCAACGGCCTTAAACGCGGTGTGGTGGTCAATATCGACGCCACGGTGCAGAGCATTCAGATGGCGCTCAAAGAAGCCGAGCTGATGGCTGACTGCAAAATTCAGCGCGTCTACACCGGCATCACTGGCAGCCATATCCGGGGACTTAACTCCAGCGGCATGGTGGCCGTCAAAGACAAAGAGGTGACGGCTGCTGACGTGGCGCGGGTGGTGGAGACGGCAAAAGCCATCAACATTTCCAGCGACCAACGTTTGCTGCTGGTGGAGCCGCAAGAGTTTGTAATAGACGGCCAAGATGTAAAGGAACCTATTGGCATGAGCGGCATCCGTTTGGAGGCCAAAATCCACATCGTCACTGGTGCCCAAAGCGCTGCTGAAAATATCATCAAATGCGTGCGCCGCTGCGGCTTAGAGGTCGAGCAACTGCTACTTAACCCGCTGGCATCGAGCCAAGCGGTGTTGACCGACGATGAGCGCGAGTTGGGCGTAGCGCTGGTAGATATTGGTGCAGGCACCACTGATGTGGCCATTTTTACTGGTGGAGCTATTCGCCATACAGCCGTTATCCCCATCGCTGGCGACCTTATCACCAGCGATATCGCTATGGCGCTGCGTACCCCTACCAAAGATGCTGAAGACATCAAAGTAGAGAGCGGCTACGCCAAACAACTGCTGGCAGACCCTGAAGCACAGGTCGAAGTTCCGGGTTTGGGCGACCGCAGCCCACGTATGATCAGCAAGCAAGCATTGGCAGGCGTGATTGAGCCGCGTGTAGAAGAGATTTTTTCACTGGTACAGCAAGTTATTCGGGAGTCGGGGTTTGAAGAAGTGTTGTCGTCCGGCATTGTGCTCACTGGTGGCAGTGTGGTCATGCCAGGCATGGTGGAACTGGGCGAGGACATTTTCTTAAAACCGGTGCGCCGTGGCATTCCTAAGTATTCCAGCGCCTTATCTGACATGGTGGCGCAGCCGCGTGCTGCCACCGTGATGGGATTGCTAGAAGAAGCGCGCTTGGCACGCTTACGGGGTTTTAAAGTGGCACAAAAAAGCGGCTCAGTGCAGACCGCTTTTGGTCGTTTCAAAGACTTTATTGTGGGTAATTTTTAATCATGTCAAACACCTCTTGGGTCAGGCCTTTGTACCTCACTCGATGGCGTCCCGAGGTCTTTTCATGCGTATCACGCCAGTCATTGCGTACCCGTTTACTGCTTTATCTTTTTACTGTTTTATATATCTGTTAGTTACAGGAGCTCCAAGATGTCCATCGAAATGATCGAAGCCGAAGAATTTAACCAAGGCACACAGATCAAAGTGATTGGTGTGGGCGGTGGTGGCGGCAACGCTGTTGAGCACATGATTGCGCACAGCGTACAAGGCGTGGAGTTCGTCAGTGCCAACACCGACGCGCAAGCGCTGACACGCAGTTCTGCACACCGCATCATCCAACTCGGCCAAAGCGGCCTAGGTGCCGGCAGCAAGCCCGATAAAGGCCGCGATGCTGCTGAAGCGGCAGAAGCAGACATTCGCAGCGCCATCCAAGGCGCACATATGTTGTTCATTACCGCTGGCATGGGCGGTGGCACGGGCACCGGTGCCGCACCGGTAATTGCACGTATCGCCAAAGAGATGGG
>CAIRYF010000102.1 GCA_903882725.1 uncultured Simplicispira sp. | reverse complement strand
TGTTGCAGCCATTATTTTTCTGCCATCACCCTTCTTGGGACTTTATCCTGAAGCCGCAAAAATAATATTTTCGATTGCTTCAGTTGGATTGATAATCGGCACTTTTCGCAGCATCCAGCTTTGGCAGCAAAATAATAGCAACGGTAAAATTTTATTATTAGCAAACCTGCTTACCATGGCTGGCAGCCTTTCGGCTGTTCCCACCTTGCTTGGAATTTTGCCGGGACAATTCCAGTTAATTTACGGCTTTCAATTAACATTTGGCTCCCTGCTGGCTTTGCAGCTAATGCTAACGCAGCGTGTACGCACCATACAAGCCAAACTAAACAAAGCCAAGCTAGACACCGAAATCACCAAAGCGACAGCACTGCAAGAACGTGCAGAGCACGATAATCAAAGGCATTTTCTTTCAATGCTCACACATGAACTAAAAACACCGCTGTCTGTCATCCGTATGCGCTTGGGCTCAAAAGCGCCTACCCTGCGTATGCAGAGACACGCTGCACAGGCCGTGCAAGATATTGATGCGATTGTTGAACGGTGCGCTATGGTCAGTCGGATTGATGAAAGATCAGAAAAATTACAGCTCGCACCCTGCGATGTCAATGAATTGTTAGACGACATATTATCTAAGCAACAAACCGCACGCGCCATCACATTAAATTTAGCTGAAAACGCCACGTCTATTTCTGTGCAAAGCGATCCTGTGTTTCTGCGCACAATATTAAGCAATTTAATTGATAATGCTGTCAAATATTCACCTCCCAAAGGAATAATAAAAATTAACCTTGCCTTAGGAGTCAATAATTCTACTACTCAAGTTGGCAACAGCAAATACAATGGCTTATATATTAAAATAGAAAACGATATAGGCGTCGCTGGTGTGCCAGATCCAGCGTATATTTTTGAAAAATACTACCGCGCCCCCGGTGCCCACCAACAAAGCGGCACAGGGCTGGGCCTTTATATCGTCAAAGCGCTGACTGAACAGCTTGGCGGCACTATTAACTGCCAACCTCAAGTCGGCCTTATTATTTTTACACTATGGCTACCGTTTTAACCTCTGTCACACCACTCAAGCTACTGGTTGTCGAAGACCACCTAGCGCTGCTCGACGTTACGGTCGAAACCTTGGCGGCTGAAGGATATGACGTCATTGGCATCTCTAGCGCGGAAGCTGTTGACGAGTTGCCTGCCCACTTCGTCGCAGACATTGCCGTTCTCGACCTCAATCTGCCCGGCGAAGATGGCCTGAGCTTGGCCCGGCGTTTGCGCCAGATACAGCCGCGCATTGGCATCATTATGGTCACAGCGCGCCATACGCTGGCGCACAAGCTGGTCGGTTATGAACACGGCGCTGACATCTACCTTACCAAACCCACCGCCCCTGAAGAGCTGTGCGCCACCATACAAGCGCTGGCACAGCGGCTGCTGCCCAGTGAGATAGAGCCATCGGCAGCTTTTACCCTCGACATGGCCACCAAGCTGCTGACGACTCCCCATGGCGACATCGCATTGCGGGACTCAGAAGCGGTGCTGCTTTACGCCCTTGCGTTGGCACCAGATCACACGCTTGCCTCGTGGCAGGCGCTTGAAAAACTGAACAAACCGATGGATGAAAAAGGCAAAGCACAGCTAGAGGTTCTGGTTTCACGGCTGCGTAAAAAATTGGTCGATAACGGCGCTTCAGCTATACCTATTCGCGCCTTGCGCGGTATAGGCTACCGCCTCTGCGTGCCATTAATCATCAATTAGGCTTGGTTAATATGCAAGAGTGGCTGGCTACAACACTTGTACGGTGCTATGTGCGCAGCACCGTAGCACAGGTAAGCCTTGGCAAGCTTTCTCTAAATGAAATGACTAGAGTCAAGTTTGCTTTGATACCCAATGTTACGCTACCACCCGATAGGTTTTCTAAATGAAGCAAGGAATCAATTTTCTAAACGCACGGTGCCGCTTCAATACTGCATCCCAACAGTACAAGTATAAAAGCACGCTACTGCTTCTGATAGCCCAGAGCTGTGTTCACCGCGCCTTAAAATTTCGATTTGTTTTGATTGATAGCTGGTTTTTATCAAAAGAAAAATTCGATTTGATTATCCGTAAAGCTTGAGAAAATTATGTGGAAATTTTTTTCTATTCTATCTTATCAACATACACCTTGCACCATAAACCGTAGAGCCTCACAGAGTGGCTTTACTTTAGTGGAGCTGGCCGTAATTCTTACCATCATGGGACTCATTATTGGTGCCGTAACTATCGGCAAGGATATTCAGCGAAATACCGAGCACACTAAAATCAAGAACAAATTCATTGACCAATGGGAACAGGCACACAACCAGCACTACCAACGCACGGGCTTGGTGTTAGGGGATGGCCAAATTTCTCCGCGCATCACGATCAACGGCAACGTCTATGACATTAAAACCGGCAACCCAATTTCAGGCGCGGACGTGGCAACACTGGTGCCCGTGGACGCCGAGCCCGTTGCGACCTGCGCCCGAGACCCTGAGCCAGATGTCGTGCGCACCGACACTCCTTTTTCTGCACTCAAAAATAATTTGCGCCAAAACATGATGCGGGCGGGTATCCATATGCCACCAGATCGTGCAGAGGGACAAGAAGACCGGTATGCCTATGCCAACACCAATGGCGCGCCACAGAAAACCCAGACGTGCTTTTAATCAAGTCGGCGCGACCAAAGCTCAGACTTCTAACCACTCTTGGCGCACCGGCTGATTGGCTTGCAGCTGCGCCGAGGTGCCGTCAAACACGATGCGCCCGCGCCCCATCACCAGCACGCGGTCGGAGACAGTCAGAGCGATGGTCAATTTTTGTTCGATCAGCAGCACGGCAATACCACGCGCCTTGAGCGCTTGGACGTAGCTGCCGACCAGTTCGACCAGCTTGGGTGCCAAGCCTTCGGTCGGCTCGTCGATCAAGACCAGTTCCGGCGCGCCCATCAACGTGCGGCACAGCGTCAGCATTTGCTGCTCGCCGCCCGAGAGCACGCCCGCAGCGGTGTGCTGGCGCTCGTGCAGGCGCGGAAACATTTGGTACATATCCGCCAGCGTCCAGCAGTTCCTTTTGCTGCGCTGCTGGCGTGTGCTCTTTTGGCTCTTTTGCCCCAGCAACAGGTTTTGTTCCACCGTCAGCCGGGGGAAAACGTCGCGGCTCTCGGGCACGTAGCCAATGCCGAGGCGGGCAATGTCGCAGGTTGTTTTATCTTGCAGCGATTGGCCTTTCCAGCGCAGCGCGCCCTGCCAATCGACTAAGCCCATGACGGCTTTGGCCAGCGTCGAGCGGCCCGCACCATTGCGCCCCAGCAGGGCGACGATTTCGCCCGGTTGTACCGCGCAGCTGACGCCGTGCAGCACGCGGCTGGGGCCGTAACCGGCGTGCAGATTGTCAATTTCTAGCATAACGCCGGTACTTGGATTACCAGCTTGTATTGGCGGCGAGCCAGCAGGGTTTGCGCCTGCGCGGGAGTGGGCTGGGTGCTCAAAGCAAGTTCATTTGTTTGGCCTGTGCCGTCAGTTCGGCCCGGAAAGACGGGTGGGCAATGCCGATCAGCTCGCGGGCGCGCTGGCTGGCCGACTTGCCGCGCAGCTGGGCTACGCCGTATTCGGTGACGACGTAGTTGATGTCGTTTTTGCTGGTGCTGACGTGCGTGCCAGGACTGAGCACTGGCGCAATGCGCGAGATGGTGTCGTCTTTGGCCGTCGATGGCAGCACGATAAAGGCTTTGCCGCCGCGCGAGCGGTTGGCAGCGCGCACAAAGTCGGCCT
>CAIRYF010000101.1 GCA_903882725.1 uncultured Simplicispira sp. | reverse complement strand
GCTCCAGCCAAGGCGTGCTGCGCGGCCTGCACTACCAAATCCCACAACCTCCAGGCAAGCTGGTGCGCGTGGTGCAGGGCGCGGTATTTGATGTGGCGGTGGACATCCGCCAAAGCTCGCCGACCTTTGGCCAATGGGTCGGTGCCGAGTTGAGCGCTGACAACCACCGCCAGCTATGGGTGCCGCCGGGCTTTGCGCACGGCTTTGTGGTGTTGAGTGAGACGGCAGAGTTTTTGTACAAAACCACCGATTACTACGCGCCAGAGTACGAGCGCTGCATTGCGTGGGACGACGCCACGCTGGCGATTGACTGGCGTTACCAAGGCACGCCCAACCTGTCCGCCAAAGACGCGCAAGGCCGAGCGTTGGCGCAGGCCGAGGTGTTTGGCTGAAGTTTTAGGGCTTGGCGACAGGTGTGGTCAGCACCTGCTGCACCGCTTGGTACAGCGCGGCCGAGCCAAACTGCGTGTTCTCTGGCCCGAAGGAGAAAGTGTTGTGACCGCGCTCTACCAGCTTGCCTTGCCAGCGCGGCTCCAAAAAGAACGAGACAAACTCTGCCCCGCGCTGTGCGTGCTGGCCCAGCATTTGCTGCACCGCCGGGGCATCCATGGCCTTGAGCGGGTGAAACTCGGTGACGCCATAGCCCGCGTGGCCGGTTTGGCCGTACCAGCGCGAAAAAACTGCGCCATAAGCAGCGTTGCCATACAGGCTGACTCCCAGCCGAATACCTTGCAGTGGCTGTAGCGAGGCTTCAATCGCGTATTTATTAGCATCCCAACCCGGGTTGCTAAACGGAATGATCTGGTGCGTGTAGTGCGGCGTGTTCGCCAAGCACGATTGGTTGACCACGCCATTCATAAACTGCAAATAGTCCACCACCTGCTGTTGGCGAAAGCGGTGCCATAGCGGCACCAGTGGGTTGTAGTAATACGTGGACTGCTCGGCGGGCAGGTCGATATGGGCTTGCAGCGCTGCCTCTGCGGGCGCGCTGGCGGGCAGCGGTTTTTGAGGTAATGCCTGTGGCGCGCTTTGGTCTCGGCCCATCAGGGCGATGTGGCGGGTGCCCAGCGGCGTCAAGTGGCCTGGCGCAGTTTCTAAAAAGATGTCAATGCGGTGCATTCCCGCTGGCAGTTGCCGAAAATCCATGTCCAGCCGCCAGCCGGTATTGGCGTCGCCAAATTCTGGCTTGGCCGCCAGCACGTCTTGGCGGCCTTGGTTGACCGGGGTTTTGCCGACAAATACGCCGTTGCGGTAGATGTGTACCCACGCCGGTACGCTGCCCTGCGCGCCCCCGTGGCGCGGCGGGACGTAGGCCCAGCCGCTGATCGGCAGGCTGCCATGGGCAAAAGAGTCGATGTGCTCGGTAAAACGCTGCAAAGGCTCGCTGCGAATGTCGCGCGAAGGCGGCTGCACAACGTCAAACGCGGCGTAATCAGCACCCAGCACCCGGTTGAGCTGTTCGATGCGGCCAAATTCTTGCTGCAAAAATCGCTGAAACCCCGCCACCGAGGCCGGGCTGTAGTCGGTGATGCGGTAGGGGGTGCCAAACCCCATGCCAGCCTCAAAGTCAGGAAACAACTGGTGCAGCTCGCCCAGCAGCGTCACGCCTTTGATTTTGGCCACGTCTTTGGCGGGCAAGCGGCACAGGGCTTGCAGCACGGCTTGGGTGGCCTGCACGCGGCGCGCGCTCAGGCTGTTTTGGGTGCTGGCCAGCGACCAGTTGTGGATGACTGAGCCGTAATAGCGGCTCGGTGCCAGCGGGCCATCGCGGGTCTGCGCCAGATTGGCGGGATCTTGGGCCAGCTCTTTTTCCAGCGCTGCGTCGCTGGCGAAATGGGTGGAGAACAAATACAAAATCAAAGGCCGCGCGGTGTCGCGCACGGTGCGCACCAGCCGGTCTACCGCGCCTTGATCAATCGCCCAGCCGTCCGCGCTGTGGTGAAACAGCGCTAGCAGCGGCACCGGCAAGGTGTAGCCCAAGGTGTACGCCGCCGCGCCGCCTTCGGGTTGGGTTTGGGCGGGCGCAGTGGAGTGCGGTTGCAGCGCTGACAGGGTGGCTTCTAACAGCGCCGCAGCCGATCCTTCGGGGCCGGTGCAAGCAGCTTGCAGGTCGGGCGGGAGAGCCGCGCCCGCGTTGGCTGCCAGCACGCAGCTGTCAATGACGCCGATCATCGGTGCCAATAGCAGCGGCCCAGCGGTGCGCGTGGCTGCTGTGAACTGGTTGTGCCGCAGTGTCAGCCCTCCGGCACCCGCGGCCAGCACGGCGCAGGCGGCCAGGGCGATAGCCAAGCTGGTTTTAGGGTTGGCTGGAGAAGATGGCATGGCAGATACGGTGGCTGGCTGGCGGAGCAGGGAAGCTGTCACAAGGGAACGCGGGTTGGAATACCTCTAAACGGCTGTCTATGGAGCGCATTTACCTTCGCCGCTGGCGCGCTTGGCACCGCATTAGCCAAGGGATCGATCTTTATTTTGGTGATAAAGGCCAAGGCGGGTATGTCGTTGCGAACAATGTGGTTCATGGCCCAGTCCGTCATTAGTTTCACTAAGTCGGCCTTGTTGAAGTGTCCGTGGCCAATCTCGATACTGAATGCATTGAGCCGTTCCAGTAAGTAGTTGTGCCCATTGATGTGGTCATCCAAGCCAGAAAAACCAGCGCAGCGCATCAGTTCTTCTTCTTGCTGAAAATGTTCGCGTGTATGTTGATACAGCAGCATTAACAGGGGTTTAAGTTCTTCAATAGTGTTAATTTGATTGATGTGGTTGATCAGCTCAAACAGGTGACAGTGTTGGGCATCTATTTCAGGGTATCCGCTAACGTAGCGTTCACTCCACTCCAGTGTCATGCGCGACTCCAGTTGGTTTAGTTGATTTAATT
>CAIRYF010000100.1 GCA_903882725.1 uncultured Simplicispira sp. | reverse complement strand
GTCATCGATGCACTGGCACTGCGCCCATGGGCCACGGTGGGCTCGTCTAACCTTGACCCACTGTCACTGCTGCTGGCGCGCGAGGCCAATGTGGTGATTGAAGATGCCCCATTTGCCCAAGCGCTGCGCCAGCGTTTGGTGCAGGCCATGGACAGCGCCGGCCAGCTGCTGGATCCGGCCCGCTACGCACAGCGCCCGTGGCGCAAGCGCCTGCTGGACTGGGTGGCCTTTGGCATCATGCGCGCGGCATTGTGGGTGGCGGGTAAAAAATACTGATTGACTGAGTTTGCTGTTTTGCTGTTTTGCTATTATTTTTATAGCTACAAGCGCTTACTGTATATGGGCTAGATGGCAAAAACCTTTGTGACTCAATAAATATGGTTCGCTGGTAGGATGGCACCATGTTCACATCACTTGCTGCCGATATGCAACCTGCTACCAGCGACGAGGGAACCCCGGTTTCCGTCAAAATCCGTGAGCGGCTTCAGGCTGCGCGCAAGCGTTTTAACGCCAACGACAACATTGCCGAGTTCATTGAGCCGGGCGAATTGGCGCTGCTCCTTGATGAGGTCGAAATCAAAATGCAGGGCGTGCTCGACAGCTTGGTAATCAACACCGAGACCGACCACAACACCCAAAACACCGCGCGCCGCGTAGCCAAGATGTACGTCAGCGAGGTGTTCAATGGCCGCTACGTGCCGCCCCCGGCCATCACCGAATTCCCCAACGCCGAGCACTTGAACGAGCTGATGATTGTCGGCCCGCTGACGGTGCGCAGCGCTTGCAGCCACCACTTTTGCCCGGTGATGGGCAAAATTTGGATTGGCGTGATGCCCAACGAGCACACCAACGTGATTGGTCTGTCCAAATATGCGCGCTTGGTCGATTGGATCATGGGACGCCCGCAAATCCAAGAAGAAGCCGTGGTGCAGCTGGCCGATGTGATCATGGAAATGACCCAGCCAGACGGTTTGGCCATCGTCATGGAAGCGAGCCACTTTTGTATGTCGTGGCGCGGTGTGCGCGAGTTGGACAGCAAAATGCTCAACTCGGTGATGCGCGGCGTGTTTTTAAAAGACGCCAATCTGCGCCGCGAATTTCTGTCACTCATCCCCGGAAGACACTGACCATGTTGGTACGTTTGCTGTACGCCAGTCGCGCGGTCGATACCTCGCCCGCCGCCATTGAAGCCATCTTGGCGCAGTCGCGCCAGCACAACCCGCCTTGCGGCATCACGGGCATCCTGTGCTACGGTGGGGGTGTTTTTTTGCAGGCCATTGAAGGCGGACGCACCGCCGTCAGTGCGCTGTACGGCCACATCCAGCGCGACCCGCGCCACACCGATGTGGAGTTGCTGCACTACGAAGAAATTACCGAGCGCCGCTTTGGCGGCTGGACGATGGGCCAAGTCAATCTGTCCAAGGTCAACCACTCCATCTTGCTCAAATACTGCGAGAAAGCCGAACTCAACCCCTATGTGGTGCCGGGCAAAGTATCGTTTGCGCTGCTCGAAGAACTGATGGTCACGGCCTCGATCATGGGGCGCGCTTAACGGTCTCGTTCGTATGCCCTCTTACGATACCCTGCTGGCCTTCTTCGGTATCTGTGTGCTGCTGGCGCTGACGCCGGGGCCGGACAACATTTTTGTGTTGCTACAGTCGGCCCAGCGCGGCTGGCGCGTGGGGATGTGCGTGGTGCTGGGGCTGTGTGCAGGGCTGTGTGTGCAGACGGCGGCGGTGGCGCTGGGGCTGGCGGCGGTGTTTGCGGCGTCGGCGCTGGCGTTTGGCTTGCTTAAATGGTGCGGCGCGGCCTATTTGGCGTGGTTGGCGTGGCAGTCGCTGCGCGCGCCGCTGTCAGCGCGGCAAGGGGCGGATGTGGCGACCCATAAAGAGGCGGCTGCACGTATGGTCGGGCGCGGCGTGGTGATGAATCTGACCAACCCCAAGGTGCTGGTGTTTTTCTTGGCCTTTTTGCCGCAGTTTGCCGACCCAGCGCGCGGCAGTATGGCCGGACAAATCATGCTGTTGGGCTTTGTGTTTATGTTGGCTTCGCTGCTGGTGTTTGGCGCGATGGCTTGCTTTTCTGGTGCGTTTGGCACCTTGTTACAAGGTTCGGCGCGGGCGCAAAAAATACTCAACCGAGCCGCCGCAGCGGTGTTTTTAGCGTTGGCAGCGCGCTTGTTGTTGGTGCAGCGATAAACTGGCAAATCAAAATTTATAGCTACTGAGTAAGCGCTTCACTGCCTGTGACGCAATTTTGATTCGCCTTTGCGGATTTGCGCCCAACCCGGCGGTGCAGGGGATGCTGCACGATAAAGCCGCGCAGCGGCCCTAACCTTGAACGTTAGCGAAAACAATTATGTACATACCCAAACACTTCGATGAACCAAGAGTGGATGTTCTTCACGAGCTTATTCGTGCTCAACCATTGGCTACGCTCGTGACACTTTCACCTAATGGGCTTAATGCCAACCACATACCATTGCATTTATCCGAAGGGCCATCGGCATTTGGCACATTGCGTGGCCATGTGGCTCGTTCGAACCCAGTATGGAGTAACTACGTTATAGATGTAGAGGTGCTAGCAGTCTTTCAAGGCCCTAATGCCTACATTACTCCATCGTGGTATCCAACAAAATCTGAAAACGGAAAAGCAGTTCCCACTTGGAACTATGCGGTCGCTCATGCCTATGGGACACTTCGTGTGATTGACGATGCTTTATGGTTACGTGCTCATCTTGAAGCACTTACTGCCCATAACGAGTCCATGTTTTCCCAGCAGTGGCGCGTATCCGATGCACCTCACGATTTCATAGAAAAAATGATTACGGCAGTCGTTGGGATCGAGATTGAGGTTACCCGATTGGTTGGAAAATGGAAGGTGAGTCAAAACCAGCCCTCACAAAACCAATCTGGGGTTGTTCAAGGTTTGCGCTCCATGATTAGCACAGATGCATCTGAAATGGCTGTACTCGTCGAAGAAAAAATTACCCGCTGACCCTGAGTTACGCTGCTTCACGACTTTGTTGCAAGGCCCACATACTGGCGTAGCGCCCGCCCAGCGCCAGCAGCTCGGGGTGCGTGCCGCGTTCGATAATTTCGCCAGCATCCATCACCAAAATCTCATGCGCATCGACCACGGTGGACAGGCGGTGCGCAATCACC
>CAIRYF010000099.1 GCA_903882725.1 uncultured Simplicispira sp. | reverse complement strand
GTTCAACCGGTTTCGCAAACTGCTGGTGCGCTACGAAAAGCTGGAACACACCTTCCTGGCGCTGAACCATCTCGCGGCCGCCATCATTACGCTGCGCAAGATTGAGCTGCCCGTGAATATTATTTACGGATAAATCCTAAGACTTGGCGGGTGTTTTTGATCTTTCCTGCCACACACGCTCGCGCTATGTCCAACGTGAAATTGGCGTCTGCCACGCGCTGAAACTGCGCCTGGCGCAGTAGCACATTGCCGCTGATAGCGCCTTCGAGTCGCGCTTTGAAGCGACCGTTGTCATCGAGCAGCACCAGTGCAATGCCCCGCTCTGCCAGCAGGTGCATCAATGGTGCCGACAGGTTGATATGGCCAAAGCACACGACTGCGCTGAGGTGGTGCAGTGGCACGCGCAACCGGGTTTCGCGGTTGACCTCGACGCGCAAAGTTTCGTTGTCCAGCCGCAGATAGGTTTCGGGTGTCGTGACATAGAGGGTATTGAGAAGCTGCATGGTCTGGCACTTTGATGGGGTTGCTACGCATCCGGGTCAAACAAGGCACGCCGTGCTGCAACCAGACTTGCGTGCGTGGCTTGCGGCTGGCAACGCTCTTGTAGCGAACAGTTTTTGCAGCGTTTGGCCGCTTGTTCGCCCGTCAGGGGGGGTGGCAATAGCCCGCTGGTCAACATCTGTCGAATGGCATTTGCCGTTTCGGCAACGCCAGCACGTAATGGTGCAGTGATGGGCACCACCCGGCGGCGTTTCGAGCTGGCGTAATACAGCGCACCCTCGTTGACAGGCTTGCCGGTCATAGCCTCTAGGCACAGGGCTTGCCCGGCCAGCTGGAGGTCATCGCACGCGGCAATGTCGGCAGCTTTGTTGCGGTTGCCGTGTTTGTATTCAACCGGGTAGGGCACGCCTCCCGCCAGAAACTCCACCACATCGGACTTGCCGATCAGCCCCAGCGCGTCGTGCCATAGCGGCAAGGCACGCTCGATGCGCACGCCTTTGGCGGT
This sequence comes from uncultured Simplicispira sp., assembly GCA_903882725.1. GTDB lineage: Bacteria > Pseudomonadota > Gammaproteobacteria > Burkholderiales > Burkholderiaceae_C > Simplicispira. The sequence continues at coordinate 1,509 of CAIRYF010000099.1, read as the reverse complement.
CTCTACGCCGGGCTGATCGACTTTGGTATGTACCGCTTGACCGCGCAGGGTGTGGACGTTGTCATCAAACACCTGCTCCAGATGGATGAGGCCGCACTGGCGCGGGCAGTAGTGCCAGTGCTGCAAGGCGGAGAGGGTGATGGGCTCAAGCTCTAGCGCGGGCGGTGCAATCGGCATGGGCGTTGGCATGGGTGTTACCGCGCCTTGGGGGCTTTGATGGCTTTGACGGGCTTGGCCGCATTTTTTGCTTTCATGTGGTCGCGCAGGTTGTGGCTTTTGAGACCTTTTATTGCTTTGTGTTGCGCCACGCTCAGGCCCGACCATTCGCGGTGAATGATGTTGGTCAGAATGGCAAATTCGCTGCCCTGCTTGATGTCGTGCTCGCTCCAGTAGTCGGTGAGCTTGTTGCGCGTCTCCTGTCCCGTCATGCGCTGCTGAATCCACCCTTCGGTGGTAAGCACCGCGAGCCATTTTTCAATCTGGTCGTGCTGCGGTGGGTAGCGCACCACCACCGTGGCGGCATCTTTATCGTCGATCAACTGAAACGCTTCAGCCGCAGAACGAAACTGCGTGGCCAAGGTGCGCGGCTCCACCTTGAGTTTGTCCACGATGTGATGGCTGTCCAAATCCACCGAGTGATAGAACTCTTTGAAGTACCGATCAAACAGGGCGCGCGCCAGCGGGTCGTGCGCTTGACCGTGCAGGGTGGAGATGCAGGCATCCGCCCCTTTGCGTAAATGACCCAGCGGCAGCCGCTCAGGCGGCACAAACACCACCACGCGCCCTTTGCCGTTCAAGCGCCCTTCGCGGTTGCAGCGGCCTGCGGCTTGGGCGATGGAATCTAGCCCGGCCAGAGCGCGGTAGACCACCGGGAAGTCGATATCTACCCCGGCCTCCACCAATTGCGTGCTGACCACACGCAGAGGCAGTAGGTCGCGCCCCTCGCGCTTGGCTTTCAGGCGCTCTTTGATGTGTGCAATGACATCCTTGCGGTGCGCGCCGCACATCAGGGCCGACAGGTGCAGCGTGCCTTCAGGCATCAAGCGCTGCAATTCGCGCGCGGCCTTGCGGGTGTTGACGATGGCCAGCACACAGTCCTCAGCACTGAGCTGCGTGGCAATGTCGGCCCAAGCGGTGGGGGTCGTCCAGTCGGGCGGCAACTCCACAATGACGCGCTTGAGGGCATCAAACAAGGCATCGGGGCGGTCGATGATTTCGCGCACATTTTCAAGCCCGCGCAGGTTCTTGCTGGCGTCGAAATAGGTGCTGCTGTTGAGTGCGGGTTGGGTGGCGGTACACAGCACCACCGTGACGCCGTAGTGCGCCACCAGCAAATTGAGCACGTCCAAAATCGGCTGCAAAAACGCGGGCGGCAGTTGTTGCGCTTCGTCGAGCACAACGATGCTGCCCACCAAGTTATGCAGCTTGCGGCAACGCGAGGTTTTGGCGGCGAACAGCGACTCGAACAACTGCACATTGGTGGTGACCACCAGCGGCGCATCCCAGTTT
>CAIRYF010000098.1 GCA_903882725.1 uncultured Simplicispira sp. | reverse complement strand
TACAAAAATGCCCATGATGCTGCGCGGACTGGCCCCCAGCGTGCGCAAGATGGCGATGTCGGCGCGCTTGTCGGTGACGGTCATCACCAGCGTGGACACCAAGTTAAACGCCGCCACGGCGACGATCAGCGTCAGGATGATGAACATCATGCGTTTCTCCAGCTCGACGGCGGCAAACCAGGTTTTGTTTTGCTGCGTCCAGTCGCGGATCAGCAAATCGCCGCTCAAACTGGCCGCCAGTTGGTAGGCCACCGCGCGCGCTTGGTGCAAATCTTTCAGTTTGAGGCGGATGCCGGTCGGCCCTTCCAATCGAAAAATGCGCTCGGCGTCTTGGTGGTGCAGCAGCACCAGCGCCGAGTCGTATTCGTAGTGGCCCGAGTCAAAAGTGCCCGCCACCGTCATTTGCTTCAGGCGCGGCACCACGCCAGCGGGCGTCACTTGGCCCGACGGGGCAATCAGCGTGACTACATCCCCCACGTCCACGCCCAGTGAGCGTGCCAGCCCAACACCCAGCACTGCGCGAAATTCACCCGGCAGCAGTTGCGCCACGGCCTGCGCGTTGGCAGCGGCCAGCTCGGTCACTTCACCTTCGTGCGCTGGGTCGATGCCGCGCACCAGCGCGCCTTTCATGTCCTCGCCGCGCGCCAGCAGCGCCTGCGCCGCCACAAACGGCGCCGCGCCCACCCCCTGCGGGTTGCTGCGCGCCTCCTGCATAGTGCGGGCCACGTCGGGCATGGCCGCGCCAGCGGGGGCAAAAATTTCGACGTGCGAGATGACACTGAGCATCCGGTCGCGCACCTCTTTTTGAAAGCCGTTCATCACCGAGAGCACGATGATCAGCGCCGCCACGCCGAGCGCAATGCCCAGCATCGAGACACCCGAAATAAAAGAGATAAAGCCATTGCGCCGCGTAGCGCGGCCAGCGCGGGTGTAGCGCCAGCCCAAGGCCAGTTCGTAGGGAATTTGCATGAGCTGGCGATTGTGGCATCCCGCAAAATGCCGCCATGTCGGACACCACCCATTTGCTCATTCCCTACGCCGCCGTGCAGTCTCCTGGCGGCCAGCAGGCGCTGGAGGATCTTGCCCTGCCGCATTTAGATCGCTTGCTGGCGCGCTTGTCGCCGCTTGAAAACGATGTGGGCGACGAAGAAAGTCCCTCGCCGCCGCACGAACGCGCCTTGGCCCGGGCGCTGGGCCTGCCCGGTGGTGATGGCTATCTGGCGTGGGCAGCGTGGCAGGTGCGCCAAACGGGCAGCGCGCCTGCCGTACCAGATGGCACCGATGGCACCGATAACGCCGATAACGCCGCTTGGGCGTTTATCACGCCGTGCCACTGGCAAGTCAGCACCGACCACATCACGCTGCACGACCCCGCCGCGCTGGGGCTGGACGAGGCCAGCTCGCGCGCGCTGCTGGCAGTGATAGCGCCATGGTTTGAGCAAGACGGCATCACGCTGCTGTACGACCAGCCCACGCGCTGGCTGGCGCATGGCGAGGTGTTTGCTGATTTGTGCAGCACCTCGCTAGAGCGCGTGCTGCACCGCGACGTGCGCTGCTGGCTGCAAAGCGCCGAGCAGCACCCGGTGCTGCGCCGCCTGCACAGCGAGATGCAAATGCTGCTCTACACCCACCCGTGGAACGACGCGCGCGAGGCACTGCGCCAACCGACGGTCAACGCCCTCTGGGTGCATGGCGCAGGGCGTTTGCCTGCAACGGCCACGCCAAAACTGCCGCCACCACAAATGCCGCTGACTTTGCGCGATGCCGCACTGCGTGAAGACTGGGCCGCTTGGGCCAGCGCTTGGCAACAACTCGATGCCGGCCCCATCGCCCAACTGGCAGCACAGATAGCGCGTGGCGGTGCAGCGCAGTTAACGCTGTGCGGCGAGTGCAGCGCCTTCAGTTGGCACAGCGCGCGGCGCACCCTGCGCCAGCGAGTTTCAAGCCTTTTTGGCACCAAGCCCTTTAATGATGTGCGCTTTAAACTATGAAAATAGTAGCACGAGACATTCCTCCCCGCACCGCCTGGGCGCTGGAGCAAGCTGGCATTCACCCGCTGTTGGCCCGGTTGTATGCCGCACGCGGCGTGGGCAGCGCCGCCGAGCTGGACGACGGCTTGGCGCGCCTGTTGCCGCCTGCTGGCCTGCGTGGCATCCAGACTGCTGCGGCGCTGCTGGCCAACGCTATCGCCCATGATTTGCGCCTGTGCATCGTTGCCGATTACGACTGCGACGGTGCCACCGCCTGCGCTGTGGCGGTGCGCGGCCTGCGCCTGCTGGGGGCGCGCCATATTGATTATTTGGTGCCTGACCGCGTGATTGACGGCTATGGCCTGACGGCACCGATTGCCCAGCGCGTCAAAGACCGCGGTGCCGACGTGCTGCTCACTGTGGACAACGGTATCGGCAGCACCGAAGGCATAGCACAGGCCAGCGCACTGGGGTTGCGCACCGTTATCACAGACCACCATTTGCCCTCTGCGCAGGTGCCGGCGGCGGACGCCATCGTCAACCCCAATCAGCCCGGTTGTGGCTTTGCCAGCAAGCACTTGGCCGGGGTGGGCGTTATGTTTTATCTGCTGCTGGTGCTGCGCGCCGAACTGCGCACGCGCGGCGTGTTCGATGCCGCCACCCAGCCCAAGCTGGACGCCCTGCTGCCGCTGGTCGCCTTGGGCACCGTGGCTGATGTGGTGGTGCTGGACGCCAACAACCGCCGCTTGGTAGCGCAGGGCTTAAAGCGCATCCGCGCCGGTGCCATGCCAGCGGGCATGGCGGCGCTGTTTAACGTGGCGGGGCGCAAAGCCGCCGCTGCCACCACGTTTGACTTTGGCTTTGCGCTGGGACCGCGCATCAACGCCGCCGGGCGCTTGGCCGATATGACGATTGGCATCGAATGCCTGCTGACCGACGACCCCAGCCGCGCCGACGCACTGGCGCGCACACTCGACAGCATCAACCGCGAGCGGCGCGATATTGAAGGCGGAATGCGCGACCAAGCGCTGCTGCTGGCCGAAAATTTGTTCACCGACGACGCCGAGCCACCGCCCGCCATCAGCGTGTTTGACGCGCAGTTTCACCAAGGTGTGGTCGGCATCGTTGCCTCGCGCATCAAAGACAAGCTGCACCGACCCACGTTTGTCTTTGCCGCCAGCAACGCGCCCGGCCATGAGGGCGAATTAAAAGGCTCGGGCCGCTCGATTGCTGGATTTCATCTGCGCGACGCCATTGATTTGATTGCCAAACGCCACCCCGGCGTGTTGCTGCAATTTGGCGGCCACGCGATGGCGGCGGGCTGCACACTGGCAGCCGGTCAGTTTGAAGTATTTGAGCAAGCGCTGGCCCAAGTGGCGCGCGAATGGCTGGACGCTGCCACCCTGACGCGGCGCATCGACACCGACGGCCCGCTGGCGCCGCAATACTGCCGCGCCGACTTGGTCGATACGCTGCACCGCGAGGTCTGGGGCCAGGGCTTTGCACCGCCGACCTTCAGCGAAGAGGTGCAGGTGCTCAGTCAGCGCTTGGTGGGGGCTGACAAAAATCACCTGTCACTGAAGTTGCTGCACCACGGCCAGCCAGTCGATGGTGTGTGGTTTGGCCACACTGAGCAGCTGCCCAGCCCGGTGCTGCTGGCGTTTCAGCTGGGCGTCAACGAGTGGCGCGGCGAGCGCAAGGTGCAATTTTTAATTGAGGGCGCACACCTGCTCTGAGCCAATAAGACCAAAAACCATGCATACCACCCGAGACACTCTGCGCCAAGCGTTTGACACGCTGCTGCAACCCGAGCGCTTTAAAGACTACGGCCCCAATGGTCTGCAAGTGCAAGGCAAGCCGCGCATTGAGCGCTTGGTCAGCGGCGTCACTGCCAGCCAAGCGCTGATCGACGCCGCCATTGCCGAGCGCGCCGACGCTATTTTTGTCCACCATGGCTTGTTTTGGCGCGGCCAAGACGGGTGCGTGACCGGCTGGATGAAGCAGCGCTTGCAGCGTTTGTTGGCCCACGATATCAATCTGTTTGCCTACCACCTTCCGCTGGACGCACACCCGCAATGTGGCAATAACGCGCAGCTGGGCCAGCGCTTGGGTTGGGTAGCCGACGCGCATTTTGGTGAGCAAAATTTGGGCTGCATTGCCTGCGCGCCCTACGCCAGCGCGCAAGCGCTGGCACAGCAGTTGCAGCAGGTGCTGGGGCGAGCTGTCACGCTGGTGCAGCCGCCAGAAAAGTCAACGCAAGCCGTGCAGCGCGTGGCGTGGTGCTCGGGCGGCGCGCAAAGCTACTTTGAAGCGGCCATCGCTGCGGGGGCAGATGTATTTGTCACCGGCGAAATCTCCGAGCCCCAAGCCCATTTGGCGCGCGAGATGGGCGTTGCCTTTATTGCCGCAGGCCACCACGCCACCGAGCGCTATGGCGCACCGGCTGTCGCGGCGCACGTGGCACAGGCGCATGGCATCAGCCATGTATTTATCGACATCGACAACCCAGCTTGAGCTTGCACTATGACTTTATTAGCTATCACCCAAGGCGACAGCGCCGGCATTGGCCCAGAAATCATTGCCAAAGCCTTTCGCGACACGCCTGCAGATTTACACGGCTGTTTTGTGGTTGGCGATGTGGCTACGTTGCGTCGTGCCGCGCAGTGCATTGAGCGCCCCGGTATCCCAGCGCTGCCGGTGGCATTGATCAGCAACCCAGCTGAGGCGCTGTCCGTGCCGCCGCGCTGTGTGCCGGTGTTGCAGCTGGACGGCATTGCTGGGCCGCAGCCGTTTGGGCACATCAGTGCCGAGGCGGGCCAAGCAGCGGCGCAATGCGTAGTCTGGGCGGCGCGGGCGGCGCTGCGCGGTGAGATTGCCGGTTTGGTTACCGCCCCGCTGCACAAAGAGGCGCTGCACGCCGCTGGCGTCGATTACCCCGGCCACACTGAGCTGCTGCAAGCCGAGGCAGCTGCCTGGCGCGGCGTGGCGCTGGCCGATATGCCGGTGCGCATGATGCTGGCCAGCGACGAGCTGCGCACGGTGCTGGTCAGCATCCATATGTCGCTGCGCGCGGCGCTGAAGGCCGTCACTTTGGACAACGTCTTTCAAACTTTACTGATCACCCACGCCGCCTTGCTGCGCAGCTTGGGCCGCGCGCCGCGCATTGCGGTGGCCGGGCTCAATCCGCACGCGGGCGAGGGCGGTTTGTTTGGCCGCGAAGAAATCGAGGTGATTGCCCCGGCCATTGCGCAAGCGCGCGCCCAAGGGTTGAACGTGACGGGCCCGCTGGCACCCGACACGGTGTTTATGCGCGCCCGCCACACAGCCGCCAAGCCGGGCGAATTTGACGTGGTGCTGGCCATGTACCACGACCAAGGGTTGATTGCGGTGAAGTATTTGGGCGTGGACAAGGGTGTGAATGTCACGCTGGGGCTGCCGCTGGTGCGCACCAGCCCTGACCACGGCACAGCGTTTGATATTGCCGGTCAAGGCACAGCCGATGCGTCCAGCCTGATAGAAGCAGTGCGCATGGCCAAAAAATTGGCTTAAAACGGCGCTAACCCTTATGTATACTGCGCTTATAGCTATTTAATTAATAGCTATAAAGCAAGTTAAGCAACTTGTAAGGCAAGAAATTAGCGCTTGAGACTGTCGCGAATTTCGCGCAGCAGCACGATGTCTTCCGGCGTGGCGGGGGCTGGTGCTGGCGCTGGTGGCTCGGTGCGCTTGAGGCGGTTAATTTGTCGCACCATCATGAAAATGATGAACGCCAAAATGAAAAAATTGACGGCCACGGTGACGAAGTTGCCGTAAGCAAACACTGGCACGCCGGCTTTTTTCAGCTCGGCCAGCGTCATGGCAGTGTCGGACGGTACTTTGCCCAGCACCACAAACAGATTAGAAAAGTCGAGCTTGCCAAACACCAAGCCGACGATCGGCATGATCAGGTCACTGACGATGGAGTCAACAATTTTGCTAAAAGCTGCGCCAATGATCACGCCAACGGCCAGATCCATGGCATTGCCCTTGATGGCAAATTCCTTAAATTCTTGCACCATGCCCATCAAATATCTCCTCAAAGTAATGAAGGCGCAGAGTATCCGTCAGCAAACTTAAAGGTGCTGAAAGCGCGGCGCACATCGGTGCGACAGTAGGAAATGCAAGAGGTACTTTCACTCCGCTACAATTTGAGGTTGTCTCCCCAACCCTAGCGATGTTCATCGAGGACCCCCATGAGTGACAATCCAATCGACTCCAGTAAGCGGACGTGGCTGATCGCGACCGGCTGTGCGGGCGCAGTGGGCGGCGTGGCAACCGCCGTTCCTTTCGTAAGTTCTTTCCAGCCCTCCGAGAGAGCTAAAGCCGCCGGCGCTGCCGTCGAAGTGGATATTTCCGCTCTCAAACCCGGCGAAAAAATGACCGTGGAATGGCGCGGCAAGCCCGTCTGGATCGTCAAGCGCACGCCCGAACAGTTAGAGATTTTGCCCACACTGGACGGTCAATTGGCCGATCCCCAGTCCAAGCGCAATCCCGCCGAATTCACGCCCCCATACGCCCGCAACGAGCACCGCTCCATCAAGCCTGAAATTCTCGTGGCCGTGGGTATTTGCCCGCATTTGGGCTGCTCGCCATCCGATAAATTTACCGGCGGCGCACAACCGTCGCTGCCCGACGATTGGAAAGGCGGCTTTTTGTGCCCTTGCCATGGTTCAACCTTTGACATGGCCGGACGCGTATTCAAGAACAAGCCTTCACCAGACAATCTGGAAGTGCCGCCGCACGTCTACCTCACAGACACGCGCCTGCTCATCGGCTCTGATAAGAAAGCCTGAGGGACTGCACTATGGCTCAATTCAAGGAAATCTCCCCCTACGCTTCGGGAGCTGCCAAGCTCACGAACTGGTTTGAAAACCGCTTCCCGACGGCATTTGACGCCTACCGCGTCCATATGTCTGAGTACTACGCGCCCAAAAACTTCAATTTCTGGT
>CAIRYF010000097.1 GCA_903882725.1 uncultured Simplicispira sp. | reverse complement strand
CCGCCACACCAACGCTTTCAAAATCAACGAAGACGTGGTGATTCCGCTGCCGCGCATGGCCGAGTACACCGACGGCATCGAGCGCATCAACATCGAACTGAGCCTGCGCAACAAGCTGGCGCTGTGCGATGCGCTACTGGAGTTTTTGCAGCGCGGCCAGCTGCCGCTGGGCAAGCAAATTGACGCCGCCAACCCGGTGCCGTCTGCCGAAGTGCTGGGCGACCGCGTGGCACGTGCCGTGGCTTTGGTGGCCGAGGTGCGCGCGCTGTGGGCCGGTTGGTTGCAAGGCGTGGAAAGCCTGTTTGCGCAGCTGCAAGACCACAGCCTGCGCGCCAGTTGGAAAACCCAGCTGCGCCCGCAGTTGCAGGCGATTTTTTCAGGCGGTGCGTTTGCGCCGATTTTGGAAGAGGCCAATGCCATCCACCAGCGCGTCTTGAAAGGGCGCGTCTGGGTGGCGCTGCATATGCACGCCGGCGACGGCAACGTCCACACCAATTTGCCGGTCAACAGCGACGACTACGCCATGCTGCAAACCGCGCACGAGGCCGTCGCCCGCATCATGGTGCTGGCGCGCAGCTTGAATGGCGTCATCTCCGGCGAGCACGGCATTGGCATCACCAAACTGGAGTTTTTGACCGACGAAGAACTGCGCCCGTTTGCCGAATATAAGCAGCGCATCGACCCCGAAGGGCGCTTTAACAAAGGCAAATTGCTACGAAATAAAGAGCTACAACCGCAGGTGATTAAAGGGCTTGAGGCCGATTTGACCCAAAAATCGCTGGCCTATGCCGATTTGACCAACGCCTACACCCCCAGCTTTGGCCTGATGGGGCACGAGTCGCTGATCATGAAACAAAGCGACATTGGTGCCATTGCCGACAGCGTCAAAGACTGCCTGCGCTGCGGCAAGTGCAAGCCGGTGTGCTCGACCCACGTGCCGCGCGCCAGCTTGCTGTATTCGCCGCGCAACAAAATTTTGGCGACTTCGCTGCTGGTTGAAGCCTTTTTGTACGAAGAGCAAACGCGCCGGGGTATCAGCATTCGCCATTGGCAAGCGTTTGAAGACGTGGCCGACCACTGCACCGTTTGCCACAAGTGCGAAAAGCCCTGCCCGGTCGATATCGACTTTGGCGACGTCACCATGAATATGCGCAACCTGCTGCGCAAAATGGGCAAGAAAAGCTGGCGTCCGGGCAACGCGCTGGCAATGGCGATGCTCAACACCACCAGCCCCGAAAAAATCAAACTGCTGCGCGCTGGCATGGTCGGCGTTGGCTTTAAAGCCCAGCGCATGGCGGTGGAGGTGCTGCGCAAAATCGGCCGCAAGCAGACCGCGCACCCCCCGGCCACCGTCGGCCCGGCACCGATCAAAGAGCAGGTGATTCACTTCGTCAACAAAAAGCTGCCCGGCGGCCTGCCCACGCGTACCGCGCGCGCGCTGCTGGACATTGAGAACAAAGACTACGTACCGATCATCCGCAACCCGCAAGCAACCACGGCAGACACCGAGGCGGTGTTTTACTTTCCGGGTTGCGGCTCAGAGCGGCTGTTTAGCCAAGTGGGCCTAGCGACGCAGGCCATGCTGTGGCACGCTGGCGTGCAAACCGTGTTGCCACCGGGCTATTTGTGCTGCGGCTACCCGCAGCGCGGCTCGGGCCAGTTTGACAAAGCCGACAAGATGATCACTGACAACCGCGTGCTGTTTCACCGCGTGGCGACGACGCTGAACTACTTGGACATCAAAACCGTGGTGGTCAGCTGTGGCACCTGCCATGACCAGTTGCAGGGTTATGAATTCGACAAAATTTTTCCTGGCAGCCGCATCATCGACATCCACGAGTTTTTGCTGGAAAAAGGCATCACGCTGCCCGCTGGACAAGGCGGCTACCTGTACCACGAGCCGTGCCACAACCCGATGAAGCAAGGCGACTCCATGCAGACAGTGAAAGCGCTGGTGGGGGACAACGTCATCAAAAGCGAGCGCTGCTGCGGCGAATCGGGCACGCTGGGCGTGACGCGCCCGGACATTTCGACCCAAGTGCGTTTTCGCAAAGAAGAAGAAATCAAAAAAGGCGAAGCCCAACTGCGTGCCAACAGCGCCGTGCCAGCCAAGGCCAACGTCAAAATTTTGACCAGCTGCCCCAGCTGCCTGCAAGGCCTCAAGCGCTACGAGGACGATCTGCAAACCGGCCTGTTAGAGGCCGACTACATCGTCATCGAAATGGCCAAGCAACTGCTGGGCGAGAACTGGCTGCCCGAGTTTGTGCAGCGCGCCAACCACGGCGGCATTGAGCGGGTGCTGGTGTGATGGGGGCAACGGCGCAAGCGTGTCCGCTGTGCGATGCCGACGCCGCCGCGCTCATCTGGCGCGGCGACAAACTGCGCGTCATCCGCGCTGACGAGGCGGGCTTTCCGGCTTT
>CAIRYF010000096.1 GCA_903882725.1 uncultured Simplicispira sp. | reverse complement strand
GGTGGGCTTGCCGGGGATGCCGGGGACTGAGCGGGGGGTGCAACTGTGGGCGAAGAAGTTTGAAAAAAATTTGGCCCTATCTCGTCTAAAAGCGCGAGGCAAAGGCCGCGAATACGCACTTAAATCCTTGCCCCTCGAAACCCAGCAGCACCTGTACCAACAAACGGTAGCCGCCGTATTGGCCCAAGCGCCCGCATTGGCCGCACCGGCCCCAGCCGCCAGCGCGGCGCTGGTGGTGCAAAGCAGCCGCGCTTTGGCCCGGCCAGACCAAATCACGCTGGACGGCAGCACCGGCGCAGACCGCGACCAGGCCCGCGCCATTGCGGTGGTTTTGCGCAAAGTGGCCGAGGTAGAGCAGGCCAGCGCTTGCAGCACCAAAGCCGCCTGCACCGCACTGCTGGCCAGCGCCCGCGCCGCTTTGCTGCCCGAGATGCTGCTGCAGCAACTGCGCGCTGCCCGCGACCAGCGCGGGCGTGCCAGCCCAGACGGCCTGCCCAGCGTGCGCAGCCTAGAACTGTGGGTGCAGCGCCAGCGCAAGGGCGAAACCCTGGTGCCGCAAAAGCGCCAGCCCGACATGACCCTGCAACTGTGGATGGTGGCCGCGCTGGAGCTGTACCGCCGCCCGCAAAAGCCCACCCTGAAGATGGTGCAAGAGCAGCTGGCAGCCCAGTGGGATGGCACCTGGGGCATCAAGCCGCCCAGCTACGACCAGATTGTTTACTTCTTCAAGCACAAATACAGCCAAGCCGATTTGCTCACGGGCCGTTACCAAGGCAGCGCTTTAGCAGCGAAGCGGGCCTACCAAAAGCGCAGCAGCACGGGCTTGGAGCCGTTTATCGAAGTCCATGCCGACGGCTGGAACACCCACTTCACCGCGCCGCACCCGACCAATGGGGACTTTGTGACGCTGGAGGTGTGGCACTTTCATGAGCTGGCCACGCGCTACGTGACACGCCCAGCGATTGGGTTGACCGAAACGAGCGCCATCATTTTGAAAGGGCTAGAGAACTACATCCGCGAGCTGGGCGTGCCAGCGGTGTGGCAAACCGACAGCACGCGCAGCGTGAAGAACAACAACACGGAGTTTGACCCGCTGACCAGCGTTGCAGCGCGCGCGGGCATCAGCATCGTCCACCCAGTCAAGGTGGGCAACAGCCAAGCCAACGGCATAGCCGAAAACTGGAACACCTGGATAGACCGCGAAAGCCGCGAACTGGCCACCTACCAGCACCCGCGCATGGACAGCTTGGCGCACCGCCAAGTGCGCAAGTTCACCGACAAGATGGTCAAAGCCGCCAAGGCGGGCGACTTGGAAGGGCGCGACAGCAACAAACGCGCCGCCGAGCGCGCAGGCAAAGGCTACGTGTTTGACAGCTTTGCCCAAGCCTGCGACTGGATTAACGCCAAAGTGGACAAGTTCAATGCTGCGCCGCACAGCAGTTTGCCGCGCATCACTGACCCAGCCACAGGCCAGCGCCGCCACCAAACCCCTGCCGAGGCGGTGGCACAAGCACGCGCCGAAGGCATAGAGCCGATGTGGATGGCCGAGGACGACATTGTTGATTTGTTTCGCCTGCACTACCAGCGCAAGGTACGCCGGGGCGTGGTGCTGGGCTACGAAAAGCAGGACTACAGCCACCCCGAGCTAGCGCACTACGAAGGCCAAGAGGTGCTGGTGGCCATCGACATCATGGATGGGCAAACGGTGTGGGTCAAAGACTTGCAGCGGCGCGTGCTGTGCCAAGCCAGCTTTGTGCCGGTGACGGGCTACCGCCCCAAGAGCTTCTACGAGTTCAGCCTAGAGAAGCGCATGGGCCAGCAACTGCGCCGCCTAGAGAAGAAGGCGGACAAGGTGCAAGAGCGCATGGCCCCGGATGCCATCGAGATGCAAAGCAGCACGGCGCAGGTGCTGGACATACATGGCTTGGTGTTAACCGGCTTGAGTGCCAGCACGGTGGCAGTAACGCCAGAGCCAGCCGCCGAAACCCCGAAAGAGCACCCGATTACGGACATTGCCATGTATTTGTATGGCGATGAGGTGGCACGCCAACAAGACGTGCCACCCGCATCCAGCCCAGACCACGACCCATGGATTGCGCTGCTGATGCAAGAAGAGCGCGAGCGTGAAGCCCGCGAACAACAACAACAGCAAGCGGCCCAAGGTGGGCAGTGAGTGAGCTGATTTTGTAACCCCCCTGCGGAAACCAAAAAACCCAAAGGGATTAAAGGAGTGATTGTAATGAAAAGAGAGTTTGTGAAGACCGAGAACGCCCAGCGCTTTCGTGCTGGTATCAATATGCTAGAGGGCCGAGGCGCGCTCGAAGCCGGAATGATGCTTGTGATTGGCCGCCCCGGCGAGGGCAAAACAACCACCTTGCATAACTGGGCGGCAGAGACGGGCGCGGTGATGCTGACGGCGCAACAGGGCTGGACACCCAACCGTATGTTGGGCGAGTTGGCAGAAAAGCTGGGGCTGGAGACCAGCAAGGGGTTCGAACGCAAAATGGAAGAGACCATTGCGCGCGAAGAAATCCCGATCATCTTGGATGAATCGGCCTTTGCCTTGGACAACGGCGCGGCTTGTTTGGAGCGCCTGCGCTCCATCACCGACAAAAGCTGCACCCCGCTGGTGATGGCCGCCATGGAGCAAGACCGGCCCAAGTTTGCCCGCCGGATGCAAATTGCCAGCCGCATCAGCTACGTGTGCCAGTTCCAAAAAAGCAGCTTGGCGGACGTGGCGCTGGCCTGCAAGCAGCTGGCCGATGTGGCAATGGCGGCAGAGGTGGTAGAGCGCATCCATGCCGAGACCGACGCACGTATGCGGCTGGTGATGACGGCGATTAACCGCATTGAATCGATTGCCAAGCGCCGCCCGCCAGAGTTGGCCAGCACCCCGGTGCAACTGGCTGAACTCAAGGCAATGCCCCTGTGCGAGGACTTTAACCGTGCCGTGCGCAGCACCCTGCGCACACGCGCTTGATGGTGGGGGCAAGCATCTTGACAGTTGTAACGATGACCCCCAGTCCCGCCCCCCGGCGCGGACGCCCCCACGGCCAGCGCGCCTTGGGGATGCGTGAAAAAGCCTGGTGGCTGATGCGCCAAAAGCGCAAGTTCACCTTGAATTGTTTGTTAGAGACGCTGGCCGGCGGCGGCGAGCGCGATGCCAAGAGCAATTTATTGCAGTACATCCGCCGCTTGGAGCGTGCCGCAGTGCTGGTGCGCAGCAGCCAGCGCCTGCGCGGCGACAGCATGACCAGCCCCGGTTATGTGGTGTGGATTTTGGTGCGCGATGTGGGGCGCATGGCCCCAGTGTGGCGCAGTGTGCAGCAGGTGCTGTGGGATCCGAACCGCCAAACGGTGATTGCACCGGATAGCGATGGGGAGGCGGCATGAGCGAGTTGCAAACGACCGAGCTGCCGCTGTGGAGGCAGCGCCTAAACCAGCTCATCGCGCAAAACCCGCGCGGCATGACCGGCGTGGCCGAGCAAATGGGCATCAGCGGCTCTTATGTGCGCCGCGTGTGTTTGCGAGAAGGGCGCGCCGGACGCATTGAGCCGCCATCGGTCAAGTTTATTGGCCGCATCCACGACGCCTTTGGCGAGCTGGACTGCCCACACCTGCAGCGCCCGCTGACTCTGGCGCAGTGCAAAAGCTACAACGAACGCAAATACATCGTCATCGACGCCACCACCGTAGAGCACTGGCGCGCCTGCCAGCGCTGCCCACACAACCTGCAAAACCACCCCAGCTCCACCGGAGACAAGCCATGAGCACGAATGCCAACGCCAACGCCAACCCAACACCCGCTGCTGCCGCTGCTGTTGTTGCCCCCGCCCCTGAAAAGCGCCTGTACGCCATCGAGGTAGTGCAGTTGGAACAACTTGTGCGCGTGCTGGGCTGGTTTGCCCACCCCTTGGATGCCACCCAGCACATGCTCACGCTGTACCCCCATGCCCGTTGCGTGGGCGTGCGCCCAGCCACGCAGGCCGAGCAGCTGGCGCACCAGTGCGGCCACGCCAAGGAGTGCGCACCATGCTGAACCAACCGCGCAGCGCCCGCGCCTTTGCGCCCGGCACCATCGAGTGCTACCGCACCACCTGGGTGCGCCGTGCAACCAAGCGCCTGCTACGGCGGGTGCTGGGCTGCATTGTGGTGCTGGTCGCAGCCCTGCTGCCTTTTTTGGCCGCAGCGCTGATGGCCCTGCTGCTCAAAGGAGGTGCCTGATGCGCACCCGCTGCCCCGCCTGTGGTGCTACCAGCAGCTTGGACGTGCTGGTGGGCCATGAAGACGCGCGCACCGCTTTGGCAGCTGCCTTCAAAGCTGGTGGCCCTGTGGGCATGGCGCTGCTGCGCTACTTGGCGCTGCACCGGCCCGCCCAGCGCGATCTGACCATGGCCCGCGTGGCCACCTTGCTGGCCGAGCTGCTGCCACTGCTGGATGCGGGCTGCATCACCCGCAAAGGCCGCCAATGGGCCTTGCACAGCGGCGACTGGGTGCAGGCCATAGAGCAAATGCAGGTGCAGTACACCGCTGGCAAATTGAGCGCACCCCTGAACGGCCACGGCTACCTGCTGGAAGTGCTGGCCGGTCTTGCCGACCGGCGCGAAGCCGCCGCCGAACAGCAGCACGAGCACAACAAGCGCAGCACAGCAGCGCAGCAGCGCGACACCGTGCAGGTACGCGGGCAAGCCTTGGAGATAGGCGCTGCATTGGACGTCGTTTACGGCGGCCAAGACCTGGCCTTGGCGCGGATAAAAGCCGCCAGCCGCAACGCTGCCCCCATGCCCGAGTCAGTGCGCCAGCAGCTGGCCGCACTCAAAGTGGGCAAAAACGGTGCAACGCCCCCAGCAACCCCATGACCCAACCTCTGAAAATTAATATGAGCAATACCCACAGTGCCAGCCACAACGCCGCCAACTTTTCTCGCGTGCAGCGCTACAAAGAAGAGCAAGAGCGCAAGCGCAAAAAATACATCAAAGCCGTGAAGACGGCCCAGCGCCAACTGTGCATGGACGACGCCACCTACCGCGTGATGCTGGAGGCGCGCACCGGCCAGCGCAGCGCCACCGACTGCACCCTAGCGCAACTGGGTGCCGTGCTAGATCACCTGCGCCGCGCCGGCGCTACGCACCCCAATGCAGGGAGCAAGCGACGCTTGGTGCCCACGGCGGACAAGGCCAGCATGATGCAAAAAGTGTGGGCGCTGCTGGGCGAGTTGGAGCGCGTGACAGGACAGCCCCACAGCATGGCATATGCAGACGCCATCTGCCAGCGCAACCAATGGTGCAGCCTGGTGGACTTTGCCAACCCGCAAATCCTGCACCAACTGGTGGGTGCCCTGAACCGCACCCTGCGCACCAAAGCCAGCGTCGCCAGCCACGGCCAGCAGCGCCGCTAAAGCCCTCACCACCGCCCGACTACCCCCAAGCCCCCCAGCATTTTTGCCCCTACAAGAAAGAGCCTGCCCATGACTGCCAATGCCCCTGTACTAACCCCTGAGCGCCTGGTGCTGGTGGCTTTGCCTGCGCACCATGTTTTAAGCGCCATCAGCGCCAATGACTTGACGGCGCTGGCCGCTTGGGTGCCGCCCAGCGGCGCAGAGCTAGTGCGGGTGCTGGGGGTGTCTGGTGCTTTGGCGCTGCTCAATGGGCTGGGTGGCGTGCAGTTGTGGGTGCCCAAGGGGCCATGCAACAACCCCGCTGGCGCACGCACTTGGGCCTATGTGGCCCGTGTGGTGGGCGAGGCGGCAATGCTGGATTTGGCCCGCGAGTGGGGCGGACAGTGGCTGGAGGTGCCCACGCTGGACGCGCTGCGCAAAGAGCGGCGCAACCGCGCCATGCGTTGGCAGTTTGACCAACTGACGGCCAAAGCGCCGCAGGGGACGGGCCTGTCGAAGGCGCGCGCTGTGCAAGAGCTGTGCCTGCGCTTTGCCCCCATCACTTGGCGCCAGATAGAAACCATCGTAGACCGCGCCAGCAGCAGACCTTACGCCAACGCTCAGACCGAACTGGGCCTTTAACTACTTTTAACCCGGCGCAAGCCTTTTTTGAAAGCCTATCTATATGACTACCGCTTATCGCAAACCAACAACCCGACTAAAAGCACCTACCTTAACAGCCGTGCCGCAAAGCAAAACCGACTGTGCGGCCCACATCAAAGACCTAGGCGACTTGCAACGCGAGTTTGAACGCCAGCGCGCAGAAATGAACGACGCCATTGCCGAGATCACCAAACGCTACCAGCCCGAGCTAGAGCAACTGACCCAGCGTATTGAGACCCTGCAACAGGGCGTGCAAGCATGGTGCGAAGCGCACCGTATGGATTTGTGTGGCGAAAACGACAAGCTGGGAAAAACCGCCAACTTCGTCACCGGCACAGTGGCATGGCGCCAGCGCCCGCCCAGCGTGTCGATTCGGGGGGCCGACACAGTGCTAGAGACTTTGGAGCGCATGGGACTGGGGCGCTTTGTGCGCAACAAGCCCGAGGTGAACAAAGAAGCCATCTTGCATGAACCCGAGGCGGTGCGCGGCATTGCCGGTATCAAGATTTTGACCGGAGTGGAAGATTTTATTGTGCAGCCGTTTGAGGCCAAAGCCTGACGCTGGGTTATGTTGGGTTGCACACAACCCAACCTACGCATCTTGGATATTGCCGCTGTCTGAGGGGCGCACCGAAGGCCAACCCCTGATAAATAAGGCGCAAAACCGCTAAAAACCACTGTTGCAACCCGCACACATCCAAAGGACACCATGACCACCACTACCAACTATGCAGCCTTGGGCGAATACACCGCCTACGCTGAACAAGCCAAAGATGCCGCATACACCCGCTTTGCCTTGCTACATAACCTGTCCATCAATCTGGCTCGCGCCGCAAAGTACCCACAAGAAACCTGCAACATTGAAAAGCTGCGCGAAGAACTGGCCACTATCGAAGCCTGTGAGCTTGAAATGCACGCCGCAGTGGCGCAGGCCAACCAGAAAGCGCCTTTGTGCCATAAGCCAGCACTGACGCTGGAGCAGTACCGCCGGGACTAATCCCGACCTGAACCCCTAGCCTTGCGCTGGGGGGCTTGGCCCAGCCCCTGCCGTGCGGGGGTTGAGCCAAGCCAAAGACCTGATGCCGCTTGAGCCACCGCGTTAATTTTTAAGGTATAGTTGAACCGCTGCACAAAAAAAGTGCAGTCGGGTTTGACAGCCTGATACATCTCCACGACGAAAGCCGTGGTCTTTATCCGTAGAGTCTGCGGCTTCATTGTCTGTGCTTCCAGTTTTATGGTGGCTCGGTGGGGAGCCTCACGGCTCGCCGGTTCTCGCAGGAGGTGTCCGGTCTGTCAACCCGCCGAGCTGCCGCCACTCATTGACAGGTGTGGCGTGTCGGTTTTTGCAAACTACACCACCTGGAGGCCATTCATGGCTCAAACCTACGCGGGCAATCTGCCTACTATCACCGCCGAATTCAACGGCACC
>CAIRYF010000095.1 GCA_903882725.1 uncultured Simplicispira sp. | reverse complement strand
CCGCCAGTAGCAGCCAGCTCGACCGTGGCCACCAAGCCGCCGCTGGCCAAGGACTGCAACTGCAGTTGTCCGCCATACAAAGCCACCAAGTCCTGCACGATGGCCAGCCCTAGGCCGGTGCCAGGAACGGCTTCATCCAAGCGCACGCCCCGCGCCACCACGGCCTGCAAATATTCAGTGCCGATGCCCGGGCCGTCATCCTCCATCTGCAGCCGCAACCGCGCTGGCACGGCACCCACCACCCGGCTGGCGCAAATGCGCACCTGGGTCTTGGCCCATTTGCAGGCGTTGTCCAATAAATTGCCCACTATTTCCTGCAAGTCCTGCTCCTCGCCAGCAAAAAATAGCGCGGTATCGCCCAAATCGACGTGCAGCGTTAATCCCCGCGCGGCATACACCCGCTCCATCACCCGCACCAAGCCAGCCACCACCGGTGCCACCGCCGTGCTTTGACCCGGCAAGCCTGGCAAACGCTGCGTGGCGGCCACACGGGCCTGCGCCAAATGCCAATCGACATAGCGCCGCGCCAGCGCCAGCTGCTCTTGCACCAAGCGCGCCAAATCACCCTCCCCTGAGGCTGTGGCCTGATCCAGCACCGACAGCGGCGTTTTCAAAGCATGGGCCAAATTGCCCGCGTGGGTGCGAGCGCGCGCTACCACCTCGGCATTGCGCTCCAACACCTGATTGAAGTCGTTGACCAGCGGCTGCACTTCTTGCGGAAACACCCCCAGCAACTGCGCGCTGTGGCCTTGGTGTACGTCTTGCAAACTGCGCTGCAAAGCCTGCAAAGGCCGCAGCCCCAGCGCCACTTGCGCCCACGCCGCCAGCGCCAGCAGCACCAGCAACACCAGCAGCGACATCACCAGCACGCCCGTAAAACGCTGCACCGCCTGCCCCACATCCTGCAAATCACCCGCCACCACCAGCCGCCAGCGCGACTGCGGTGCCAGTGCAGGTGCCATCCCATCGCGCAGCGAGCGCTCCAGCAGCAGCAGCGGCGCGCCTTGCGGCCCCACGCCTTCGTGTACGTGCAAAGCGCCATCGGCCAAAGCATCGGCCTGCAATTGCAAGCGGATGTCCCACAGCGAACGCGAACGCAGCACGCCGCTGCGTTCTTGCCCGCCATTGGTCATTTCGTCAATTTGCCAATACAGCCCGGAATAGGGCCGCTGCCAACGCGGATCCGACAGCTCCTGGCTATCAATACGCGGACGGCCCGCCGTGTCAAATTCGAGTCGGGCGGTAAGCTGATCGAGCTGCTGGGTCAGGGCTGTTTCAAACTGCCGCAGCACGTGCTCACGAAACAAACTACTGAGCACCCAGCCCGCCAACAGCAAGGCAACTGCCAAACCGACCAGCGTCGCCGCCAGCAGCCGAAAGCGCAGCGAGCGCGCCCAGTGGCGCTGCGCTGGCGCAGTCATAGACGCTGCAGACGATAGCCCAGCCCGCGCACGGTTTCAATCGGCGCATTCGGCAGTTTTTTGCGCAGCCGGGCGATAAACACCTCGATGGTGTTGGAGTCGCGGTCGGCGTCTTGGGCGTAGATGTGCTCGTTCAGCTCGGTGCGCGAGACCACATTGCCAGGGCGGTGCATCAAATATTCAAGCACTTTGTATTCATGGCTGGTCAACGCCACCGGGTGGCCAGCCAACGTCACCCGGCCACTGCGCGTATCCAGCACCAAGTCGCCACACTGCAACAGCGGCGAGGCCAAACCAGTGGTGCGCCGAATCAGCGCCCGCAATCGCGCCAACAGCTCCTCCATGTGAAACGGCTTGGTCAGGTAGTCATCGGCTCCAGCGTCAATGCCGGCGACTTTTTCTGACCAATTGCCGCGCGCCGTCAGGATCAACACTGGCATGGTGCGCCCAGCCTCGCGCCAGCGCTGCAGCACCGTCAGCCCGTCCAGCAAGGGCAGTCCCAAGTCCAGCACCACGGCATCGACGTTTTCGGTATCACCCATGAAATGGCCATCACGCCCATTGTCGGCCTCGTCCACCACATAACCCGCCTGTTGCAAACCGGCGCGCAACTGCGAGCGCAAAGTGGGTTCGTCTTCTATCAGCAGGATGCGCATCGTTGATGGGTTCTCACAATTTCACAATTTCACAGTTCCACTGCTTTTAACGACCGGGGTGGCGGGCACCGCCACGCCCAGCCTCACGCACTTTCAGGTGCAGCACCGCAGCGGTGCTGGCATCGAGTTTCAGTTTCATCAACTGGCCATCGGCACTCAGCAGCTTGATTTCGTAAATCCACTGACCCTCGTCGCGCTCCAGCTCGATCTCCAGCACATGGCCTGGGTATTGACGCCCTAGGCGCTCCAGCACCGTGGTCAACGGCAGCACTTGGCCAGACTGCACCGCCCGCAAGGCGCGTTCATGGTCGTCGCGGCCATTTGACCGAGCCCAAGCGGGCACCGCGCCCACACTGCAAACCAGCCAAATCAACGCAGCCAGCACCGGCAGGGCACGGCGCTGCCAAGACGCAGCGAGAAAAGGACAAAAAGCACAGGACATAGAAGCAATTGTCCCGCAGGCACCTGAACCTTTGATGAACACGGCTTTCAGCTTGGGTTCAAGTGCCAAAGCAAAAAATGTCCATATCCACTCAAAAAAACCACCGCTATGTCTTTGCCATCCTGCCTCCACTTCCCCAACCTGCGCACTGCATGGCTAGCCACCGCGCTGATCAGCGCAGGGTTGCCACTGTCCAGCCACGCCGACGACACCAGCGCCGCACAACAACTGAGCCACTGGAGCACCCAAGCCGGGCGCGCCGGCAATGCCGATCAGGGTGCCACTTTTTTCAACGCTCGCCACGGCGGCGAATGGTCATGCGCCTCGTGTCACGGCACACCGCCGACCACGCAAGGCCAACACGCCAGCACCGGTAAAAAAATAGCGCCACTGGCACCGGCGTTCAACGCCAAAGCTTTCACCGACACCGCCAAGGTGGATAAATGGTTTCGCCGCAACTGCAAAGACGTGCTGCAACGCGAATGCAGCGCCGCCGAAAAGGCCGACGTGCTGGCCTACCTCAACCGCCTCACACCTTAAGGAGCCACCATGTCTAGCACCTCTTTTCTGCCGCCTTACCCTCCACCTTACCTGCCGCCTTGGCACACTGTTATAGCCACCACCGCGCTGGCCTTTGGCCTCTTGGGCAACGCGCAAGCTGACAGCGGCCGCGCTATGCCACGCAATGTCCCCAATGCCTACACGCAAGAATGCGGTGCCTGCCACACTGCCTATCCGCCCAGTATGTTGCCCGCCCGTTCTTGGCAGCGCACCATGGACGGGTTAAACAAGCACTTTGGCACCGACGCTGCCCTCGACACGGCCACCACGCAGCAGCTGAACGCTTGGCTACAAGCCCATGCAGGCACCTATAAACGGGTGCGCGAAGAGCCGCCGCAAGACCGCCTCACCCGCTCGGCCTGGTTTGAGCGCAAGCACCGCAAAATCGACCCCAGCGTTTGGCAGCACCCCAGCATCAAAAGCGCTGCCCAGTGCGGCACCTGCCACACCCGTGCAGACGAAGGCGATTACGACGACGATAACGTGCGCTTTCCGGCAGGTATAAGCACTTCAATGCAGCAGTCCAAAAACGACTGGAAGCGCTGGATTCCTTGGAAAGACTGATCGGAGCACGGCCATGCACACCATTCCCACACCCCAACCATCGACTGCATCCGCAGCACAAGCGACCCAATCAACGCCCCACCCCGGCCGCTTGGTGGTGGACGCGCCAATGCGTATGTTCCATTGGCTGTTTGCCCTGAGCTTTGTAGGAGCCTACCTGAGCGCCGACAGCGAACGCTGGCGGCTGCTACACCTTACGCTGGGTTACACGCTGGCTGGATTGCTGGCGTTTCGGCTGCTCTACGGCCTGCTCGGGCCGCGCCCAGTGCGCTTGACGGCCCTGCGGCGCAGGCTCAACGGTCTGGGCGCTTGGCTGCAATCGCTGGCGCAGCTGCGCGCACTCGGGCAAGCCCACTGGCGCCAAGGCCAAAACCTGCTGACGGCGCTGGCTGTCGTCAGCTTGCTGGTGCTGGTCGTGCCACTGACGCTGACCGGCTACGCCAGCGAGCACAGCTGGAGCGATTTTTTGGGCGGCGACTGGGTCAATGCACTGCACGAGTGGTTGGGTGAAGCCATGCTGGTCATCGTGCTGCTGCATTTGGCCCTGATCACCGGCCTAAGCCTGCTGCGGCGCAAAAACCAAGCCCTGCCGATGCTGACTGGACGCCTGCCGGGCGCTGGCCCCGACTTGGTACAAAAAAACCGCCGTTGGCTGGCCGCTGCGCTGCTGCTGGCGGTACTGGCCTACGGCGCTTGGGAATGGCAACAATCGCCCCAAGGGCTGATTCCAACAAAATCCATAAACCATGCGCTCTCTGACAACAGCGATAAGGACTAAAGCGCTCCTCAAAGGAAACCCAATGAAAACCTATATGTGTATCGCCTGCGGTCTGGTGTATGACGAAGCCGCTGGTCTGCCACAAGACGGCATCCCACCCGGCACGCCGTGGGCCAATGTGCCTGCAAACTGGCGCTGCCCAGAGTGCAATGTCGGCAAAGAAGACTTTGAACTGGTGGAGTTCTAAAAAACCACTGTGGGCGAACGACAATAGCAGGGACGAGCACCACCGCCCCTTCCTTTTGTCGGAGACACACCATGCCCCAAAAAATGACCCCCGCCCAGCACGAAGAGCTACACACGCTGCTGCTGGCACGCCGCGAAGGCCTGCAAGCGCAAATGCTACAAAACCAAGCCAATTTGACACCGCCCAGCACGGACGAGGGCGCAATGCTGCAGCGCAATGTGGCGCGCGAAGTAGACCAAGCGCTGACCAACATCGACGCCGCCGACATCTCCCGTATCGACCGCGCCCTCGAAAAACTGGCCGATGGCAGCTATGGTTTTTGCGGTGAATGTGGCTGTGCCATCCCGCTTGAGCGCCTCAAAATCGAACCACAAACACAGCACTGCGTGGCCTGCAAGTCACGCTGGGAAAAAAAACACCCCACGCACTAAACTCTCAACACGCCCTTCCCTTGACGCACTCAGAAAGGACATATTTTCATGACATCTTCCCTTTTTGTCTGCCGCCATGCCCTGATCAGCGCTGCGCTGGGCTGGGTTACGCTGGCCACGCCAGCCCAAGCCCCAGCAGCACCAGCAGCTCCAACAGCCCCAGCAGCACCAGCCGAAACACCAGAGCCAGCCGACACCCAAAGCGCTGATGCTGCTGCGCCAGCGGCTGCCTCTAGCGTTGCATCGACCCTCAGACCCTCTGCCGATAACACTGCCATCATCGACCAGCGCAGCAAACTAGCATGGGCGCGCTGTGTCGAAGGGATGATTTGGAACGGCAAAACCTGCAGCGGCCAGCGCCAACTGTTTGATCGCGCCGAAGCCAACGCCGTCGCCCAAACCCGTGCCAATACCGAAGAAGTGCGTTGGCGCTTGCCACGCGCCAACGAGCTGCGCCGCTTGGTAGATAAAAAAGCCAATCCACCCGGCATACCCCGGCTGTTGTTTCCTGCCGCGCCCTCTGGCCTGCACTGGACGAGCACGGCCAATATCAAAAACTTCTCCAACAACCAATACAACTACACCAACATGACCCAAGGCAACGCTGGCGTCACTGGCAGCCGCTTGGCAGCGCTTGATGGCTGGGCCGTGGACATGGACACGGGCATCGCCAGCGGCGACATTCCGCGCAGCACCAAGCTGCCGGTGCGCTTGGTGCGTATGGCCACCGAGCACGATTGATCATCTGACTGCTGCGGGCATTTGGCGGCTGGCTACAGTGCGCGAGAATGGCGTATGTCTTTTCTCCCTGAACCCCCTTATGTCCACGGGCAAGCTGCCCGAACCGCCATATTGCTATGTAACTTGGGAACGCCCGACGCCCCAACCGCAGCGGCGCTGCGCCGCTATTTGGGGCAGTTTTTATCGGATCACCGTGTGGTGGAAATTCCCAAGCCGATTTGGTGGCTGATTCTGCACGGCATCATTTTGCGCACCCGGCCAGCCAAATCAGCCGCCAAATACGCCAGCATCTGGACACCTGAAGGCTCGCCACTGGCCATGTGGACGAGCAAACAAGCCAAGCTGCTGCGCGGTTGGCTAGGCGAAGCGGGCAGCAACGTGCTGGTGCGCCACGCCATGCGCTACGGCAATCCGTCAATTGCCAGTCAGCTTGACGCCCTCAAGGCCGAAGGTGCCACACGCATCCTGGTTTTGCCGCTGTACCCACAATATTCCGCCACCACCACCGCCAGCGTGTTCGACGCCGTCTACAGCTGGGCCGCGCGCACGCGCAACGTGCCCGAGCTGCGCTTTGTCAACCACTACCACGACGACCCCGGCTACATCGACGCCTTGGCGCGCACCGTGCAAATCCACTGGAAGCACCACGGCCCACCCGACAAGCTGGTGATGAGCTTTCACGGCGTGCCCGAACGCACACTGCAATTGGGCGACCCCTACCACTGTGAAAGCCACAAAACCGCGCGCCTGCTGGCCGAGCGCTTGGGCCTGCACCAAGACGACTGGAAGCTGACCTTCCAGTCGCGCTTTGGCAAAGCCAAATGG
>CAIRYF010000094.1 GCA_903882725.1 uncultured Simplicispira sp. | reverse complement strand
TTTTGACCAGCACCTGACTGCGCCGATCCCAGTTGTATTTGCGCTTGCGCGCTTCGGGCAGCCAGTCGGGGTCTACCTGCACAAAACCGCGTTTGATAAACCAATGCATGGTGCGCGTGGTCAGCACGAACAGGCTCTCTAGCCCCAAATTGCGCGCGCGTTGTTCGATGCGTTTGAGCAACTTCTCGCCATCTCCCGTGCTTTGGCTTTGCGGAGAGACGGTGACGGCGGCCATCTCGGCCGTGCGCGCTTCGGGGTAGGGGTACAGCGCGGCGCAGCCAAAAATCACGCCATCGTGCTCGATGATGGTGTAGTTGGCGACGTCGCGCTCAATCTCGGTGCGGTCGCGCTTGACCAGCGTGCCGTCTTTTTCAAAGGGCTCAATCAGCTGCAAGATGCCAGCGACGTCGTCGGCGGTGGCTTCGCGCAACTCTTCCAGTTTTTCATCGACCACCATGGTGCCGATACCGTCGTGGACATAAATCTCCAGCAGCAGCGCGCCATCGACGGCAAACGGAATGATGTGGCTGCGTTCGACGCCGCCTTGGCAGGCTTTAACGCAGTGCTGCAAATAAAAAGCAATGTCACTTGGGCGCTGGCTGGGCGGCACGCGCGCTAGCAGCTGCTTGGCTTGGGCCAGCGGCAGCTCGGTATCGAGCGGGTTGTCTTCGCTCTCGGGCTCTTCTGGGCGCACGCGCAGGCCGGGAATTTCTGTCATCAAAATCAGCTTGTCGGCCTTGAGCGCCACGGCCACCGAGGTGGCGACTTCTTCCATATTCAGGTTAAACGCCTCGCCGGTGGGCGAAAAACCAAACGGCGACAGCAGCACCAGTGCATCCATGTCCAGCGCACGCTGAATGCCAGCCACATCCACCTTGCGCACCACGCCCGAATGCTCAAAGTCGATGCCTTCGACGATGCCGACCGGGCGGGCGGTGACGAAATTGCCAGAAATCACCCGCACTGTCGAATCGGCCATCGGCGTATTGGGCAAGCCTTGGCTAAAGGCCGCCTCAATCTCAAAGCGCAGCTGGCCAGCGGCTTCTTGCGCGCAATCGAGCGCCACTGAATCGGTAATACGAATGCCGTGCGCGTACTTGCCCTCGTGGCCTTTGGCCTGCAATTGCTCGTTCACCTGCGGGCGAAAACCATGCACCAGCACAATTTTGACTCCCATGGCTTTGATCATTGCCAAGTCTTGGGCAATACTGTAGAGCTTGCCAGCAGCAATAGCCTCGCCGGTCAGGCCGACGACAAAGGTCTGGTGGCGAAACTTGTGGATGTACGGTGCCACCGAGCGAAACCAAGGGACGAAGGTAAAGTTAAAAACGGTGGACATACGTGGCGGGGGATGGCGAGAAAGTAAGTAGAAACCAGCAGAGGCTGGGATAATTCGCGATTCTCTACGAAGTCGCTACCTTGTCCGCCATCGCACCAGCCTCCCCGCTCAAAATCACCTTCCCCGAATCCCTGCCCGTGTCGGCGCGGCGCGATGAGATCGCGCAGGCGCTGCACCAGCACCAAGTCATCATCGTCTGCGGCGAAACTGGCTCGGGCAAGACCACGCAGCTGCCCAAAATCGCGCTGACCTTGGGCCGGGGCAGGCTCAATGCGCCGCCGGGGCACAAAGGCCAGCTGATCGGCCACACCCAGCCGCGCCGCATTGCCGCCAGCTCAGTGGCCAAGCGCATTGCCGAGGAACTGAACACGCCGTTGGGTGACGTGGTGGGCTTTAAGGTGCG
>CAIRYF010000093.1 GCA_903882725.1 uncultured Simplicispira sp. | reverse complement strand
CGAAGACTTTGACAGCTACCCACGCACCTGGGAGGCCGACTGCGCCCAGCTCGAAGCCGCAGGCTGCGACGTCGTCTTTGCCCCGCGCGAAATCGACCTCTACCCCGAGCCGCAAACCTTCAAAATCCAGCCCGACCCGCAGCTGGCCGACATTCTGGAAGGGCAGTTTCGCCCCGGCTTTTTTACCGGCGTGTGTACGGTGGTGATGAAGCTGTTTTGCGCCGTGTTTGCTGGCAATAGCGCTGGCACAGCGGTGTTTGGCCAAAAGGACTATCAGCAGCTGCTGGTGCTGCGGCGCATGGCGCAGCAGTTTGCGCTGCCGATTGACATCGTCGCTGGCCCGACGCAACGCGCCAGCGACGGGCTGGCGCTGAGTTCGCGCAACGCCTACCTGAACCAAGCCGAGCGCGCCGAGGCGGTGCAGCTGTCGCTGGCACTGCGCCAGCTGGGCGAGACAGCGCAGACGCACAAACTGCCAACACATTTGCCAGCGCTGGAGCAAGTCGCCCTGCACGCTCTGACGGCACGCGGCTGGCAACCCGACTACCTGACGGTGCGCCGGCGCAGCGACTTGCAAACGCCACAGGCCGGCGACGCGCTGGTGGTGCTGGGTGCGGCGCGCCTGGGCAACACGCGGCTGATAGACAACCTTGAAATTTGAACGCCGCGCGCCACGGCCAGCGCTGCGGCGCGTGGCCAAAGCCGCGCCCGCCACCGCGCGCCTGATGCTGCTGAACAAACCATTTGATGTGCTGACCCAGTTCAGCGACGACACGGGCCGCGCCACCCTGAAAGACTTTGTCGATGTGCCGGGCGTGTACCCGGCAGGGCGCCTTGACCGCGACAGCGAAGGGCTGCTGCTGCTGACCAACGACGGCCAGTTGCAGGCGCAGATTGCCGACCCGCGCCACAAACTGGCAAAAACCTATTGGGTGCAAGTCGAAGGCACGCCGACCGAGGTGCAGTTGCAACAACTCCAAAGCGGCGTCACTCTGAACGATGGCCCCACGCTACCGGCGCAAGCGCGTTTGCTGGAGCCGCCGCCCGACCTGTGGCCGCGCCATCCGCCGGTGCGTTTTCGGCAAAGCATTCCAACGCACTGGCTGGAGCTGATCATCACCGAAGGGCGCAACCGCCAAGTGCGCCGCATGACCGCCGCCGTCGGCCTGCCCACACTGCGCTTGGTGCGCGCACGCATTGGGCCGTGGAGCTTGGGCGAACTGATGCCGGGGCAGTGGCAGGAGGTGGCGGTGCCTGCCAGGCCTTTGTCCCATTCGAAATTCAAAGGAAAAATGTAGTTCATTGGCCTACCAGCAGCAAATTTGGATGGGCGTTTTGAGCACGCAACCAAACGCTGACCGCATCATCATCAGTGAGCGTGCGCACCTGCTGAAAAGCAACTTCCGCCTCAGGAAAGCGCCGGCGCATCAGGTTAAGCCACTGCTTGAGCCGTCCGGCGCGCTGGCGCTGCTCTAAATCGCGGCACACCAAGCGCCAAAAATCGGCCAAGTGTGGCAGCAAATCGGGCCAATTGACCGCCAGCGGGGCTGCACTGTCCGCCCTGCCATCCGCCGCCCCATCTGCGGCGCGAATGGCCCACGCCAAACCGGGGTCGGCCACCATGCCGCGCCCCAGCATCAGCGCGTCGCAGCCGGAGACTTCGCGGCAGCGCTGGGCATCTTGCACCGTCCAAATTTCGCCATTCGCCACCACCGGCACCGAGACGGCGGCGCGGATGGCGGGAATCTGCTCCCAATACGCCGGTGGGCGGTAACCGTCCAACTTGGTGCGGGCGTGGACAACGATTTCACACGCGCCGCCGGCCTGCATCGCTTGCGCGCATTCCAACGCCAGCGAGGCGTCGTTAAAGCCCAGGCGCATCTTGGCCGAGACCGGCAAATGCGCGGGCACAGCGCGGCGCACCGCCGCTACCAGCGTGGCGATGCGCTCGGGCTCTTGCAGCAGCGCTGCGCCGCCGCCGTGGCGGTTGACCACCTTGGCCGGGCAGCCAAAGTTCAGGTCAATACCTTCTGGCCCCAGCGCCGCCAAATGCGCCGCATTGTCGGCCAACGTCACCGGATCCGAGCCGAGCAACTGCGCGCGCACCGGCGTACCGGCCAGCGTGCGCCCGCCGTTGCGCAGCTCAGGCAGGTAGCGGTAAAACACCCGCTCGGGCAGCAGCGTGTCGGTGATGCGGATGAATTCAGAGACGCAGCGATCGACGCCGCCAATGCGCGTCAACACGTCGCGCAGCACAAAATCCAAAAGCCCCTCCATCGGGGCGAGCAGCAGGGTCATTTCAGGTCAAAAGTGCCACAAGCCCTTATGGAGCCTGCGGTAGTAGCTATCAAAAAAATAGCCAGACAACTTGCGCTGTCTGGCCGTTGGGGCGTTGTTGGCTAAGTTAAGCGCTAGCGATTAAGCCGCAGCCAAGCGCCACAGCGAAGTGACTTCGGCCGCGCGCGCCGCTGCCAGCGCGTCGCCGCCCTCGGTGGCTTTGGCGTGCTCGGGGCGCACGTCGTGGCGCTCGATGACGCGCAGGCCGCCTTCGGCTATCCACGCCAGCAATTGCTCGCGCGTGCGCAGACCTAGGTGTTCGGCCAAGTCCGACAGCACCAGCCAGCCTTCGCCCTTGGGTGCCAGATGTGCTGCCAAGCCAGCCAAAAAGCTGCGCAGCATTTGGCTGCCTTCGTCGTAGATGGCGTGCTCAATCGGCGAACTGGGGCGCGCTGGCACCCACGGCGGGTTGCACACCACCAACGGCGCTTGCCCGGCGGGAAACAAGTCCACGTCTTGCACTTCAACGTGGCCGACCAGTCCCAAGCGCTTGATGTTCTTTTTGGCACAGGTGAGCGCACGCGGCGCGTTCTCGGTCGCCACAATGCGGCGCACGCCGCGATGCGCCAGCACCGCAGCCAGCACGCCGGTGCCAGTGCCAATGTCAAACGCCAGCTCTTTGGACGGCAGCGGTGCTTTGGCAATCAGGTCGATGTATTCGCCGCGCACCGGCGAAAAGACGCCGTAGTGCGGGTGGATGCGTTGGATGGTGCCATCAGCGGCTTCACCCAGCGCCGCAATCTCAACACCCTTTTTGCGCCATTCGTGCGCGCCAACCACGCCGAGCAACTCGCGCAGCGACACCACTTGCACCTCGCCCGTGGCCGGGCCCCAGGCTTCGGTCAGGGCTTCTTTCCAGTCGGGGGCGCGGCGCAGTTTGATGCTGTAGTCACCTTCAACCTGAATCACCAACGCACCCAGTGAGCGCGCCCGCTGCGACTGCGCTTGGCGGTGCAGGTGGAACACTTCTTCGGGCGTCGATTTGGCAATTTTCTCGGCAGCGCGGGCAGCCGCTTTGGGCGGTTTGTCTTCAATGCGCCGCTGCAAGGCTTGCAGCATCAGGCGGGCATTTTGAAAATCACTGCGCCACAGCATGGCGGTGCCAGCGCAGGCAAAGCGGTAGGCCGAGTCGGCTGACAGCGTGTCTTTGGCCAACTCGACGCGGCGCGGCGCCGCGGTGCCGCTTTCGGAACGCCAGCGCGCGCTGCGCACCTCGCCCTGTTCGTTCCATTCAATCATTGGAAATGCTTTCAATTGAGTGGCCGTTTGAGGCGCACTTCTTCAATTTTCACGCTGCCGACCACGGCGGTTTTGGCCGTCGTCATTTCGCGCTTAAAGCCAGCCAGCTCGTGAAAGCGGATGGCGCGTTCGTTGCGCAGCGGCACCCAGGCGGTGACGTTGGTGCAACCTTCTTCGGCCAGACCGTCGCGCGCGGCGTCCCACAGCGCCAAACCAACGCCCTTGTCCCAGTGCGTGGGAGCGGCGTAGATGGCCCAGATTTCTCCGGTGGTGGGGCGCGATTTTTCATCGCGCGAGCGGTCGTAGCCGACGAAACCAACGATTTTTTCGTCCTCGACTGCCACCTGTACCTGCGGCTCGCAGTACTCGATGGCTTCGCGCCAGTAAGCCTGGCGCTTATCGACGGACATGGATTTGAGTTGGTCTTCCGGCACGATGCCTTGGTAGGCAGTTTGGGCGGACAGGGTGTGGATTTGGGCGATGGCTTTGGCATCGCGCAGCGTAGCGGGACGAACCTGGATACTGGACATGGGGAATCAAGCGGAAACGGAAAAAACAAAATGGAGCGGCATTGTCGCCGCAAATGGATTTTTCTTCCCAGATCGCAGGGCAATGCAGATGGTCTATAGCGGCGCGCGCGGCTGCACGTCCACCACCTCATCGGCACCGGGCAGCACGTGCATACGCCGACCCGGCTTGGCTGGGCTGTTCACATCCGCAGCGCTGCGGCCAGAAGTTTTGCGCGCCTGGCTGCGGTACACCGCGCTCCAACTGTCGCGCGGGTCAAAGCGCATCACCCACGGCACGCTGGGGTGCCCGCTCAGGCGCGCCCACAGCGTGCGCAGCGCCCACACCAGCCCCAACAGCAGCGCAGCCGCCAGCAGGCTCAAAAACAGCACCACGCCAGCGACAAACAACACCGCCCGCACCAACCAGCGGGTCAGGCCCGCAGCAACATCATTCAAAACAGTCCTTTGCGCGGCTTTTTAAGCCAAAAAGGCCGCTGGCCCTTATTTTATAAGCGCCAGCAGCTATCATTTTTAATACGCCAGATTGCTCTGGCGCAGCATCGTTAAAGCGAATTAAAGTGGATTAAAGTGAAAAACGCCCGGTGCCAGCACCGGATCGACCTCCACCGCAATCGTACTCTTGGGGGCAAAGCGCCCTTCCAGCAGCAGTTTAGACAGCGGATTTTCAATGCGCTGCTGAATCGCCCGCTTCAAAGGCCGAGCGCCGTACACCGGATCAAAGCCCACCTTGGCCAACTCGGCCAGCGCTGCGGGCGAGACCTGCAAATGCAAGTCCATTTTGGCCAAACGCCCTTGCAGCAGTTGCAGCTGAATGTGGGCAATCGACTCGATGTGCTTGGCGTCCAGCGAGTGAAACACCACCGTCTCATCAATGCGGTTCAAGAATTCGGGGCGGAAATGGTTTTTAAGCTCCCCCCACACCGCATCCTTGATGTCGTCAGCGTCTTGCCCAACCATGGATTGGATCAGGTGCGATCCAATGTTGCTGGTCATGACGATCACGGTGTTTTTAAAGTCCACCGTGCGGCCTTGGCCATCGGTCAAGCGGCCATCGTCAAGCACTTGCAAGAGCACGTTAATCTCGTCCGGGTGCGCTTTTTCGACCTCGTCCAGCAGCAGCACCGAATACGGTTTGCGGCGCACCGCTTCGGTCAAATAGCCGCCTTCTTCGTAGCCGACATAGCCCGGCGGCGCGCCAATCAAGCGCGCCACCGAGTGCTTTTCCATGAACTCGCTCATATCGACGCGGATCAGGTGGTCTTCGCTGTCAAACAAAAAGCCCGCTAGCGCCTTGCACAACTCGGTTTTGCCCACGCCCGTGGGGCCAAGGAACAAAAAGCTGCCGGTGGGGCGGTTCGGGTCACTCAGCCCCGAGCGCGAGCGGCGAATCGCATTGGCCACCGCAGCAATCGCCTCGTCTTGGCCGACGACGCGCTGGTGCAGTTTGTCCTCCATCACCAACAATTTATCGCGCTCGCCCTGCATCATTTTTGACACCGGAATGCCAGTGGCGCGGCTGACCACTTCGGCAATTTCTTCCGCGCCGACTTGGGTGCGCAGCAGGCGCGGCGCGTGGTCGGCCGATTTGTTGGCCTCGCTGTCTTGCGCCTGGCTCAGGCGCTTTTTCAGCTCGGGCAGCTTGCCGTATTGCAGCTCGGCGACGCGGTTGAAGTCGCCTTTGCGCGTCAGTTCTTCAATTTGCGTGTTGATGCGATCAATCTCTTCCATCACGTCTTTGGAGCCGAGCGCTTGCGCTTTTTCGGCTTGCCAAATTTCGTCCATGTCGGAAATTTCTTTTTTCAGCTTGACAATTTCTTCCTCGATCAGCTCCAAGCGCTTTTGCGAGGCTTCGTCCTTTTCGCGGCGCACCGCTTCGCGCTCAATTTGCAGCTGAATCAGGCGGCGGTCCAGCTTGTCCATCACCTCGGGCTTGGAGTCGATTTCAATTTTGATTTTGGCAGCGGCCTCGTCGATCAGGTCAATTGCCTTGTCGGGCAAAAAGCGGTCGGTGATG
>CAIRYF010000092.1 GCA_903882725.1 uncultured Simplicispira sp. | reverse complement strand
CAGCGCGCCACGCTGATTCCACTGCCTCATGTGGGCGTGAGCAACTTGGTGGTGGAAAAGGCGGGCACTCCTATTGCCGCCGCTGGCAATTACGACCTGCTGCCCGAGGGCATCCGCGTGCGCGCCGATGCCGTGGCGCTGATGGACAACGACGCCATCACCGTCAGCTACGACCACGCCGACCAGGTGATTATTGAAGCGCTGACCACCAAAGCGCCAGAGCTGACCTTGCGCTTTGGCGGCCTGAACGAGGCCGACTCGGGCCGCCCGGTGATTGTCGATTTGTGGCGCGTGAGCCAAAGCGTGACCAAGCAACTGGCGCTCTTGCAAGCCAAGGGCTTTGCTGCGCTTGAGATTGAGGGCAGCTTGCTGCAAGACCCGACAAAAATTGGCGTGGGCATCAGCCGCTTTATGCGCACCATCCACGTGTAAAGCGCTTTTGTTGCCATGGCCCTGAAACCCATTGAGATACTGATCAACGCCAAAGACCAAGCGTCTGGCGTGTTTGACAAGCTGGGCAACAAGCTCAAAGTGATTGGCGCGGCCGTCGCCGGCTACTTTGGCGTCAAAGCCTTTGCTGGCGTGGTGGACGGCGCGGCCGATTTTGAAGAGGCCATGAGCAAGGTGCAGGCCGCGACCAAGGCCAGCAGCGAAGAAATGGCCAAGCTGCAAGCCGCAGCTAAAAACGCTGGCGCAAACTCCAAATTCACGGCTGTTGAAGCAGCCAACGCGCTAGAAAACTTGGCCAAAGCCGGGCTGTCCAGCGCCGAGGCTATCGCCACCCTGACGCCAGTGATGAGCATGGCGCAGGCCGACGGCATTGGGCTGGCCGCTGCCAGCGAACGCCTGACGGGCGTTGTCATGGGCATGGGCTTGTCATTTAGCGAATCTGCCCGCGTGGCCGACGTGCTGGCCGCTGGCAGTGCTGCGGCGCGCACCAGCATTGCCAGTCTGGCAGATGGCCTAAGCTACGCCGCGCCGATTGCCAAGTCGGTGGGGCTGTCGCTGGAAAGCACTGTGGCCATCATGGCGCAGTTCTCCAACGCGGGCATCGACGCCAGCCGCGCAGGCACGGCGCTCAACAGCATATTGAGCCAGTTTTCTGACCCGGCCAGCAAATTTCGCACCGAGCTGACGGCGCTGGGCATCAATACTGGCAATTTTGACCTGGCACTCAAGCAGCTGGCCGCCACGGGCGGCAGCGGCGCGGCGGCGATTTTGGCGGTGGGCACCGAGGCTGGCCCTGCACTGCGCGCCGCACTGAACCTGGGCATTCCGGCGCTGGAAAAGCTGCGCGGCGAGCTATACGGCGCTGAGGGCGAAGCCGCCGCCATGGCCAAGACGATGGGGAACAACCTTAACGGCGCAGTAAAGGGGCTGTCTAGCGCGTGGGAGGCAGCCAAAATTGTGCTGGGCACGCCTGTGCTGCCGGTGCTCAAAGACGGCGTTGACAAGCTGTCCGGCGCATTCCGCGCGGCTGTCTCTGATGGTACGGTGGGGAAATTTGGCGAGGCCATTGCCACAGCATTTCAAAGCGGCATCACATGGGCCAAGGCGTTTATTGCCGAGATTAACTTCAACAAACTGACGACCGACTTGCAGGACTTTGCCACGCGCACCGGCGCAGCGTTTGCCCAAGTGGGCGCGCACGCTACCAATGCGGGCAACATCGTCAAATTGATCTACGGCGTGATGTCTTCTGGGTCTAATTTTGTGCTGGGAGCGGTGTACGGCATTGGCGCAGCGTTTGCCGGGGTTGCCAGCAACATCGAGTCTGGCCTGGCGCTGATTTTTGACGGATT
>CAIRYF010000091.1 GCA_903882725.1 uncultured Simplicispira sp. | reverse complement strand
TTGGAATACAAGAGCCATCAGGCCGGTATCGTCTTTGAGGTAGTCAACGAAAGCTATTCAACCCAGACTTGCTCGTGCTGCGGAGTTATTGCCGCCAGCAGTCCGAAAGGTAGAGCGGGTTTGCGAATAAGGGAATGGACGTGCAGCGAGTGCGGTGCGGTACACGACCGCGACGTGAATGCAGCACGGAACATTCTCGCGGCGGGACATCGCCGCCTGGCAGCAGGAATCCCCGTCCTTTAGGGCGGGGAGGATGTCAATATACAAACGATAGCTGTTAGCGCTTCTGCTGCAAGGGCTGAGGAGCATTTCTTTCTCGTAATAGCGAATATTGGCCGCGCTGATGCCCGATCGCTGGGCTGCATCACCAATACGCAGGGCAGGGCTATCAGCAGACATGGCTTGACCTTCAAGTGGCTTTAAGGATTCCAATCATGGCATGGCAGAGCAGTTTCTGCCCAAGAATGGAAATAGGTATGTCAGACAAGAGCGCTTCTATAGACCGCCACGCCCCCGGGCCACGCTTGAATATTTCGTGCTGTTCCAGCGACAGCACCTGCGCGGCACCCAGCCGTACGGATTCTGCGCACGCGCAGCACACCGATACCGCCGGTCATGCTGACCACGATCATGACCACAGCAGCCTGCCCGGCCCGCGCCGCATTGCGGCTGCTTTGCTGGCTGCCACCGGTGCCGAGCTGCTGCACCTGCTTGGGCCGCAGACGCAAGCCGCCCAAAGCGCTGGCATGGCGCTGGCGGCGGTGGCCATTTTGCTGGCCGGTTTAGGCATTTACCGCAGCGGTGTGCAGGCGCTGCTGCGCGGTCAATTGGGCGTGAATGCGCTGATGGCGCTGGCCGTCACCGGTGCCTTTGCCATCGGCCAGTGGCCCGAGGCGGCGATGGTGATGGCGCTGTACGCCCTGGCCGAGCACATTGAACAGGCCGCAGTGGGGCGCGCGCGCCACGCCATCAGCGCGCTGCTGGCCCTCAGCCCCAACCAGGCCGATTTGCTGGACGCGCAGGGCCAGTGGCGCAGCGTGCCGGTGGCGCAGGTGGCGCTGGGCAGCACGCTGCGCTTGCGCCCCGGTGGGCGCGTGCCGCTGGACGGCGTGGTCACCAGCGGCCACAGCGCGGTCGATGAGTCCAGCCTGAGCGGCGAGAGCTTGGCGGTAGACAAAGCCCCCGGTGACCGGCTGTACGCTGGCACGCTCAACGCGCAGTCTGAGCTGCAATGGCGCGTCACCGCCGTTGCCGGACAAACCACGCTGGACAGCATCATCCACGCCGTCGAGCAAGCCCAAGCGGTGCGCGCGCCCACGCAGCGCTTGGTCGATCGCTTTGCCGCCGTCTACACACCGACCGTGTTTATGCTGGCGCTGCTGGTCGCCGTGGGTGCGCCGCTGCTGCTGCAGTGGACATGGCTGGACGCCCTGTACCGCGCGCTGGTGCTGTTGGTGATTGCCTGCCCGTGCGCACTGGTGCTGTCCACGCCGGTGACGGTGGTCAGCGCGCTGGCGGCCGCCGCACGGCGCGGCATCGTCATCAAAGGCGGTCAGTGGCTGGAGCAGGCGCGCGGCATTCGCGTGGTTGCTTTGGACAAAACCGGCACCATCACCTGCGGGCGTCCGGTGCTGGTTGGGCAAGCGCTGACAGCGTCCGCGCCCACCGAGGCCGCCAGCCATTCCAACCAGGCTATTTATGCCGTGGCGGCTGCACTGGCCGGGCACTCGGATCACCCGGTATCCATCGCCATCGCCGCCGGTCTGGCATCGGCCAGCACGCCCCAACCCGAACCAACGCTCGATGCCTTCACCGCCTTGGCGGGGCGCGGCGTCCAAGCGCGCATCGCTGGCAGCACTTGGCAACTGGGCAACCGCCGCTGGATGCAAGAGCGCGGCCTGTGGACGCCCGCCGCCGAGGACTGCGCCGCCGCCTACCAAGCGCAAGGCCACAGCGTCACTTTGCTGGCCGACGAGCACGCGGTGCGCGCCGCCTTTGCCGTGGCCGACACCGTGCGCCCCGAAGCCGCGCAGGCCGTGGCCGATTTGCACGCGCTGGGCATTGCCACCGCCCTGTTGAGTGGCGACCACGCCGCCCCGGCGCAAGCGGCAGCGCACAGCGTCGGCATCAGCGATGTGCAAGCGGGCCTGCTGCCGGTCGACAAGCTGGCTGCGCTGGCGGCGCTGCACAAAAAATACGGCATGGCCGCCATGGTGGGCGACGGCATCAACGACGCCCCGGCGCTGGCCCAAGCCGACATTGGCTTTGCCATGGGCGCCGCTGGCACCGATGTGGCGCTGGAAACCGCCGACATCGTCATCATGAACGACGACCTGCGCCGCATTGCCGAGACCGTGCGCCTGTCGCGGCGCGCGCACCGCGTGCTGGTGCAAAACATCACGCTGGCCTTGGGCATCAAACTGGTGTTTTTTGGCTTGGCGCTGACCGGCCAAGCAACGATGTGGATGGCCGTGTTTGCCGACATGGGCGCGAGTTTGCTGGTGGTAGGCAACGGGCTGCGTATGTTGCGCCCCAGCGCTGAGGTCACTTAGGTCACTTAGGTTTTACCTCATCGGCTTTGCAGCTTTTGCGTGCGATTACACTTGCGCGCGCCTCAAACGCTTACCCAGCAAGCGCTACCAGCTATCAATCAAAGAGCACCCTTTCTTCGCCAGATGCGCTGCGCAGCCACCCCACCTCCCTACCCCCGGAGTGATTTTTGCCATGACCACAGCGTCTACTGCCCCCGCCATACCCGCCACACCCGCGCCTGCGCCTGTGGGTACCGCCGCTTTGCCCCACTCTTTGACTGAGGACGCCATTGCCGTCTTTACCGGGGTGTTGCTGATCTCGGTCGGCGTGGCGTTTTTTACCAGTGCGGGGCTGCTGACCGGCGGCACGGCGGGGCTGGCGTTTTTGTTGCACTACAGCACGGGCATTGGCTTTGGCAAGGTGTTTTTTGTGCTGAACCTGCCCTTTTATTGGCTGGCGCTGCGCAAGCTGGGGCGCGCATTCACCCTGAAAACCTTTGTTGCCGTGCTGCTGCTGTCGCTGCTGACCGAGCTGCAATCGCAGTTTTTACAGTTTGCGCAGTTGCAACCGCTGTACGCCGCCATCGCCGGCGGTTTCGTCACTGGCACCGGCTTTTTGGTGCTGTTTCGCCATCGCTGCAGCCTGGGCGGGGTCGGCATTTTGGCGCTGTACCTGCAAGAGCGCCACGGCTGGCGTGCAGGCAAAGTGCAAATGGCGCTGGACTGCGTCATCTTGCTGCTGGCGCTGTGGACGGTCGAGCCGCTGCGCGTGCTGTGGTCTGTCATCGGCGCTGTAGCGCTCAATGTGGTGCTGACCATGAACCACCGCCCCGGGCGCTACATGGCGGTATGAGCGGCGCAAGCGTGTGCCATGCGGAACCTTTGCTCTGGGGCACCTATCCCCTTGGGGGCGTTGCCAACCACTTTTATTCCTCAAAAAACCATGAACACTATTCAATTGATAGCTGCTCGCGCTTTATTGGTAAGCGCTAGAGCCATTTTTGGCCATGCACCGGGCCATATCCCCACGGTGCCGGTACAAGGGCGCACCGCTTTGGGCAGTGCAGGTAAAACGAGCGCGCTGCGCCGACGCTGGATCACGGTCCTGCCCCTGCTAGGCACCGCTTTGCTGGCACCGCACTGGGTGCGCGCAGCCGCTGCCGCCAGTGCCAGTGCCAGTGCCACAACGCCGGTCGAAATCTGGAAAGACCCCAGCTGCGGCTGTTGCCACGACTGGATGGAGCATATGCAGGCCAACGGCTTTAGCTTCACCGTGCATGACACCGGCAACAACGCCGTGCGCAGCCGCTTGGGACTGCCGCACAAGCTGGGCTCTTGCCACACTGCACTGGTCGGCGGCTATTTGATCGAAGGCCATGTGCCCGCCAGCGACGTGCGCGCGCTGCTGCAACAAAAACCGCAAGCGCTGGGGCTGGCCGTACCCGGTATGCCGGTGGG
This sequence comes from uncultured Simplicispira sp., assembly GCA_903882725.1. Classification (GTDB taxonomy): domain Bacteria; phylum Pseudomonadota; class Gammaproteobacteria; order Burkholderiales; family Burkholderiaceae_C; genus Simplicispira. The sequence goes on along the minus strand of CAIRYF010000091.1, from coordinate 7,185 downwards.
CTCGCCCGGCATGGACGGCGCGGCCTACGGCAACCGGCGCGATCCCTACGATGTGCTGCTGGTGGCACGCAGCGGCGCTACCCGCGTCTTTAAGCGCTAAAAACAGCCTCTAGCCCTTATGGGATAAGCGCTACCAGCTCTCATTTTTGAATTAAATTTATTGTCCAGATGACCGATGACCTTTTGACCCCGCTGGCCGAGCCGCCAGCTCCTGATACCGACACCGATGCCGACAGCCTTGGCAGTTACGCCCAGCGCGCTTACCTTGAATACGCGCTGAGTGTCGTCAAAGGCCGCGCGTTGCCCGATGTCTGCGATGGCATGAAACCGGTGCAGCGGCGCATTTTGTATGCCATGGAGCGCATGGGCTTGGGCTACTCCGGCCCGAACGGCAACACCGCGCCCCGGCCCGTCAAAAGCGCCCGCGTGGTCGGCGATGTGCTGGGGCGCTTTCACCCGCACGGCGACCAATCGGCGTATGACGCGCTGGTACGCATGGCGCAAGATTTTTCGCAGCGCTACCCGTTGATTGACGGCCAAGGCAACTTTGGTTCGCGCGATGGCGATGGCGCGGCGGCGATGCGCTACACCGAGGCGCGTTTGGCCAAAATCACCCGGCTGCTGGTGGAAGAAATTGACGAGGGTACGGTCGATTTCATCCCCAACTACGACGGTTCGACTGTGGAGCCGCGCCAATTGTCGGCGCGCTTGCCGTTTGCGCTGCTCAATGGTGCCAGTGGTATTGCAGTCGGCTTGGCGACCGAAATTCCCAGCCACAACCTGCGCGAAGTGGCCGATGCCTGCGTGGCGCTCATCAAAAACCCGCAACTGCCCGAGACCGACTTGCTGGCGATTTTGCCCGGCCCGGACTATCCCGGCGCCGGCCAAATCATTAGCAGTGCCTCCGACATCGCCAACGCCTACCGCAGCGGGCGCGGCAGCCTGAAGGTGCGCGCGCGCTGGAAAATTGAAGAGCTGGCGCGCGGCCAGTGGCAGCTGGTGGTGACTGAGTTGCCGCCCGGCGTCAGCACGCAGCGGGTGCTAGAAGAAATTGAAGAGCTGACCAACCCAAAAATCAAAACTGGCAAAAAGGCGTTGAGCCAAGACCAAATGCAGCTCAAAGCCAGCGTGCTGGCGGTGTTGGACGGCGTGCGCGACGAGTCCAGCAAAGACGCTGCCGTGCGCTTGGTGTGCGAGCCAAAAACCGGCAAAACACCCCAGCAAGAGCTGATCACGGCGCTGCTGGCGCACACCAGTTTGGAGACGTCGTCGTCTATCAACCTGACCATGATCGGTCTGGACGGCAAGCCGGTGCAAAAGTCGCTGCGCCAAATGCTGATCGAATGGCTGGCGTTTCGCCAAAACACCATCACGCGCCGCTCTGAACACCGCTTGCACAAGGTGAGCGAGCGCATCCACATTTTGGAAGGACGGCACATTGTGCTGCTCAACATTGACGAGGTGATTGCCATCATCCGCAATGCCGACGAGCCCAAAGCCGATCTGATGGCGCGCTTTGCCCTGAGTGAGCGCCAAGCCGAAGATATTTTGGAGATTCGCCTGCGCCAGTTGGCGCGCTTAGAGGCCATCAAGATTGAGCAAGAGTTGCAAACGCTGCGCGACAGCCAAGGCAAGCTGCAAGATATTTTGGCCAACCCAGCGGTGCTGCGCCGCTTGATGGTCAAAGAGATTGAGCAAGACGCCAAGCAGTTTGCCGACGCCCGGCGCACGCTGATCCAGGCCGAGAAAAAAGCCGTGGTCGAGGTCAAAGTGGTCGATGAGCCGGTGACGGTGGTGGTGTCTGACAAAGGCTGGGTGCGCGCGCGCAGCGGCCACGGGCACGCGGCGGGCAGTTTTGCCTTCAAGGCGGGCGACGCGCTGTACGGCACCTTTGAATGCCGCAGCGTCGATATATTTTTGGTGTTTGGCAGCAATGGCCGGGTGTATTCGGTGCCGGTGGCGCAGCTGCCCAACGCGCGCGGTGACGGTCAGCCGGTGACGACGCTGATTGAGCTGGAAGCCGGTACGCAGATTGCACATTATTTTGCTGGCCCGGCCGCCGCTACTTTGCTGCTGGCCAGCACGGGCGGTTATGGCTTTTTGGCGACGGTCGAGGGCATGGTCTCACGCAACAAAAGCGGCAAGGCTTTTATTACTTTGGCCGAGGGCGAAGCAGTCTGCGTGCCGTCCCACGCTGCGCGCAGCAGTGGCAGTGGCAGCGCAGAGCTGCTGGCCGCCACGCACGTGGCCTGCGCGTCGGTGGGCGGGCGCATCTTGACGTTTGACATCAGTGAACTCAAACGCATGGACAAGGGGGGGCGCGGGCTGATGCTGATCGATTTAGAAGACAAAGACAGTTTGGCTGGCGCGGCAGCGTACACGCGCAGCATCCGCATCGAAGGCATTGGGCGCGGCGGCAAGCAGCGCGAAGAAACGCTGGAGATCCGCTCGCTCAACAACGCGCGTGCGCTGCGCGGGCGCAAGGGAAAAGCGGCTGATTTGGGCTTTAAACCAGCGCTGGTGACACGGGTGCAGTAAGCCCACAAGGGCGGCACAAGGACTGTTCAAGGGCGGCATAAGGACATAGCGCAAAACCATTTAGAAAATGCGCCACAGCCGCCTAAACTTGCCACTTTCTGTGTATTGAAAGACACCAAAAATGTTGAAAAAAACCCTGACCGCCCTGGCCATTGCCGCCGCCACCCTGAGCGTCCATGCCCAAGAGGTGTTGAAGGTCGCTGCCACCGCAGTGCCCCACGCTGAAATTTTGAATTTCGTCAAACCCCAGATGAAAGCCCAAGGCATTGATCTGCAAGTGCGCGAGTTCAGCGACTACGTGCAGCCCAACGCGGCAGTCGAAGACAAGCAGCTCGATGCCAACTTCTTCCAGCACCAGCCGTATTTGGACAGCTACAACAAAGATCGCAAAAGCAGTTTGGTGACGGTGCCCAACGGCAAAATCCACGTCGAGCCGTTTGGCGCTTACTCGAAAAAAATCAAGAACATTGCCGACCTGAAAAACGGTGCGCTGGTGGCCATTCCCAACGACCCCTCCAACGCCGGACGCGCGCTGTTGCTGCTGCAAAAGCAAGGCCTGATTGAGTTGAAAGACCCCAAAAACATCACCGCCACGCCGATCGACATCGCCAAGAACCCCAAAAAACTCAAGTTCCGCGAACTTGAAGCCGCCCTGCTGCCGCGCGCGCTGGACGATGTGGATTTGGCGCTGATCAACACCAACTACGCCATCGAAGCCAAGCTCAATCCGACACAAGACGCATTGTTTATTGAGGGTGCCGAATCGCCCTACGTCAACATCATTGCCGCCCGCGCCGATCACGCCAAAGACCCGCGCATTGCCAAATTGGTGCAAACACTGCGCACGCCTGAGGTGAAGAAATTTATCTTAGAAAAATACAAAGGCGCGGTGGTGCCGACGTTCTAAACGGGCTTTAATTTCCATCAAACTTACGCTAGCGCTGCCCCCGGCCACAGCCACCAAGCCAGCACCAGCATCATGGCACCGGTGAAGGCGTCCAGCACGCGCCAAGCCAGCGGTTTGGCAAACAGGCCTTGCAGCCGCTGCCCAGCCATGGCCAGTCCCGCAAACCACACCAAGCTGGCCGAGGCGGCACCAAAGACAAATACCCATTTCAGCGCACCGTCTTGGCGTGCGCCGATGGAGCCGACCAGCACCACTGTGTCCAGGTAAACATGGGGATTTAGCAGCGTAATGACCGCCAGCGTACCCAGCACGCCCAGCAGGCTGCGCTCGGCCAAAGTGCCGGTGTTGTTGGGATCGACGGGTGCATCGGCCGCAGCAAACACCCGCCACCAAGCAAACAGGCCGTAGGACAGCAAAAACAGCGCGCCGCCCCGTGTCAGGTAATGCGCCAGCGTCGGCGAGCTGCCCAGCAATTGCGCCATGCCAGCCACGCCAAGAGCAATCAGCAGCGCATCACTGAGCACGCACCAAGCGACGCAGGCGCGCACATGGCGGCCACTGACGGCTTGGCGCAGCACATACAGGTTTTGCGCGCCGATAGAGACGATGAGCGACAGGCAGACGGTAAAGCCCGCCAGCCAAGAAGAAGAGATATTTGCAGTCCACATGGCGGTCATTCTGGGTGGCCCAGATGATTAAGTAAAATTAATTAATCTGAACCAAAGTTAGCAAATCTTATGTTGGACTACGCCGGACTGGAAGCCTTGGCCGCAGTGGTGCGTGAGGGCAGTTTTGAGCGCGCGGCGCGCAAGTTGCACATCACGTCCTCGGCGGTGTCGCAGCGCATCAAGCAACTCGAAGAGCGCACCGGCCAAGTGCTGGTGCTGCGCGGCCAGCCCTGCACCGGCACCGAGGCTGGGCGGCGCCTGTGCTTGCACGTTGAGCAAGTCGCGCTGCTAGAAAATGAGCTGCGCCGCGCCCACCCTGCGCTGGGGCTGGCAGACGGCCCCATGACGGCACCGACCTTGAAGCTGGCGGTGAATGCCGATTCGCTCTCGACGTGGTTTATGGACGCTATGGCGGCGTTCACCGCCGGCGGCAACGAGCTGCTGGACATCCGCATCGACGACCAAGAGCACACCGCCCAGCGCATCAAAGAAGGCGAAGTGCTGGCCGCCGTCACTGCCAGCGGTGCCAGCATTGCCGGTTGCAATACCTGGCCGCTGGGGTCGGTGCATTACGTCGCTGCGGCCAGCCCGGCGTTTGTGGTGCGCCATTTGGCCAGCGGCATTGCGCTGCCCGCCATGGCCCAAGCGCCGATGATGACTTTTGGCCGCCAAGACCGTCTGCAAGAGCAATGGCTGCAGCAGCAAGGTTTAGACACCCGCCGCCACCCGCCCCGGCATTTTTTGCCCTCCAACGATGGCTTTGTGCGCAGCTGCGAGCTCGGCCTGGGCTGGGGAATGCACCCCACTGCGCTGATTGGGTGCCAGCTGCAAGCGGGCACGCTGGTCGAACTGCTGCCGGGCACCGGCATGGATATGCCCTTGTATTGGGTACACGCGCGCAGCGTGCAGGCAGGGCTGGAGCGCCTGACGCAGTGCGTGATGGCAGCGGCGCGCCAATGGCTACAGCCTATCGCCTTGGCATAAAGCGCAGGGCGCAGGGCGGAGGGCGTAAAGCCACTAAAAACATCAAAAAAAGGAGCTGTAAGCGCAGAGCCAGCAAGGGCTTGAGGCTGTTTTGCCCATTATTTTGTCAGCCGCCGGCGCGCTTGACGCTGTAGCCCTGCGCTTTGAGGGCGTCAATGACGCGCTCAACATGGTCGCCCTGCACTTCAATCACGCTGTCTTTGACTGTGCCGCCGCTGCCGCAGGCGGTTTTGAGCGCTTTGCCCAGCAGCACCAACGCATCTGCCGCCAAAGGCACGCCTTTGACCACGGTGACCGCCTTGCCGCCGCGCCCTTTGGTTTGGCGCGAGACGCGCACAATGCCGTCGCCCGCAGGCACCGCCGCCGCTGCCGCTTTGCAGACGCACTGCGCCTTGGGTTGGCGGCAGTCGGGGCACATCCGGCCGACGTCGGTGGAATAAACAAGTCCGCCCAAATCACTCAAACGCATGGCAAGGGTTTCCTGTGGGTTAGTGGGGTGCTAAGAAAGCCGGCGATTATCCGCCAGCCCAGCGCGGTAACGCACAATGGCCGCTCACAGGCATTGAGCCTGCATTTTTTGCGTTTTTTGCGTTTTTATCGCCACACCCATGCCTTTTGCTTCCCTCGGGCTTTCCCCGGCCCTCGCCCGCGCCGCTGCTGAACTGGGCTTTACCGCGCCCACCCCCATCCAGGCCGAGGCCATTCCTGCGGTGCTGCGCGGCGCTGATGTGTGGGCCTCAGCCCAAACCGGCTCGGGCAAGACGGCGGCGTTTGCCTTGCCAGCGCTGCAACGCCACCAAGATTTATCGCTGTCGCAGCGCCCTGGCGGCGGCGCGCGGCGCGTACACACGCTGGTCGTCGTGCCCACGCGCGAGCTGGCCGCGCAGGTCGGCGAAGTGCTGCGCAGCTTGGGCCAACATTTGGCGTCTGCATCTACATCTATCCCGAAAGTGGCGGTGGTGTTTGGCGGCGTCTCCATCAACCCGCAAATGATGGCGCTGCGCGGCGGCGCTGACATCGTGGTCGCCACGCCGGGGCGTTTGCTGGACTTGGTCGAGCACAACGCCCTGAAACTCGCCAGCGTGCAATTGCTGGTGCTGGACGAGGCCGACCGCTTGCTGGATTTGGGCTTTGCCGACGAACTCAACCGCGTGCTGGCCCTGTTGCCAGCGCAGCGACAAACGCTGTTTTTCTCGGCTACCTTTCCCGATAGCGTCAAAACGCTGGCTGCCAGCTTGTTGCGCGAGCCGGTGCGCATCGAAGTTGCGCCGACGGCAACCGCTGACAGCGGCGACAGTGCCACCATCTTGCAGCGCGCCATTGCCGTAGATGACAAACGCCGCACCCAACTGCTGCTCAAACTCATCAAAGACGAAGGCTGGGAGCGCGTGCTGGTGTTTGTCGCCACCAAATACACCGCCGAGCACGTGGCCGAAAAGCTCTACCGTGCCAAAGTATTTGCGACGCCGTTCCATGGCGACCTGAGCCAAGGCGCGCGCACGCAGGTGCTGGACGAATTCAAAGCCCAGCGCTGGCAAGTGGTGGTGACGACCGATTTGGCCGCGCGCGGCATCGACATTGCGCAGTTGCCGGCGGTGGTGAACTACGACCTGCCGCGCTCTGCCGTGGACTACATCCACCGCATTGGCCGCACCGGCCGCGCTGGCGAAAGCGGTGTGGCGGTCAGCCTCGTGACACCGGCCAGCGAGGCACATTGGCATTTAATTGAAAAGCGCCAAGGCTTGAGCTTGCCGCTGGAGCATATCGCCGGTTTTGAGCCAACCGAAGTAGCGCCGACACCGCCGCAGCAGCTGGGCGGTGCTAGCGGAGGCAATAACGGCGGCGTCAAAGGCGTGCGCCCCAGCAAGAAGGACAAGCTGCGCGCAGCGCAGGCGGCTGCGGCTGCCATGCCGGACGAAGCGCGCTGATGAGTGGATTTTTTAGGCAAAAACCACTTCTTTTGTCATGGTGCATAGCCCAAATAAAAACAACTGTTACAAGCTAAAAATTAAATTCAATCTTTTTTTCAGATTTCATGAAATCCATCAGCATTAAATTTTTATTCAGTAGCGCCTTGGCCATCATTGC
>CAIRYF010000090.1 GCA_903882725.1 uncultured Simplicispira sp. | reverse complement strand
TTGCAGCGAATGTGGCACGGCGCACGACCGGGACATCAACGCCGCTAAAAACATTCTCGCGGCGGGACATCGCCGCCTGGCAGCAGGAATCCCCGTCCTTTAGGGCGGGGAGGATGTCAAGAGCTGGAAACCCTCAAGCAGTTGGAAATTACCCAGTCGGTAGCACTGCCCGCAGCGCTGCACGAGCATTTGTCGGGCCGCTTGTTAGAGCGCGGTTTTGTCGCCAAACACGGCACTGATCAATACCTGATTACAGACATGGGGCGGGCGCTGATTCGGCGCCAGAACAACTGAACGGCGCCAAGCGCAGGCTTGGCTTGCCGCTTGGCGTGCGCTCTCAGAAGCTCAGAAGCTCAAAAACGCTCTTTAACGTAAGAGCCGCGATCCATATCGACGATCTCGACGCTCAACTGCACCAGCACGCCTTCGGGCCGGGGCGTGAGGTGGCGCAGCACTTCGGCGATGCGCTGGGCGAGGTCTTTTTTGACCTCGGGCGTGCGCCCAGCCAGCAGGTGCAGCTGGGCGTGGACAAAGGCGCGCTGGGCTGGCGCGGTGCCGATGGCAAAGCTGTCGACCAGCACAAAGCGGCTTTTCAGTTCACTCTCATCAGGGAATTCTGGGCTGGCAGTGACGGCCTCATTCAGCTCCATCAAGGCCCGTGCTTCGGGAAAAGTAGCCAAGTTTTGCGAGTACTCAACGATCAGGTGGGGCATAGCGGAGCCGTCCTTAAGATTTTTAAAGTTGCTGGGTGGGAACGTGGTGGCGCAGTTGCGTTTGGCGATTATGTTCGTCGACAAACACCAGCTGCGGCTGGTGTGTGGCGACTTGGTCTTCTGGTACTTGGGCAAAGGCGGCAATGATGAGCAAGTCACCCGTTGAAGCACGGCGCGCCGCCGAGCCGTTGACCGAAATCATGCCGCTGCCGCGTTGGCCTTTGATGGCGTAGGTCACAAAACGCTCGCCGTTGTTGATGTTCCAAATGTGGATTTGTTCGTTTTCGACCATGCCGGCTGCTTCTAGCAAGTCTTCGTCGATAGCGCAGGAGCCTTCGTAGTGCAGCTCGCAGTGGGTGGCGGCAACGCGGTGGATTTTCGATTTCAGCAGGGTGCGATACATCATGGCAATTTCAAAGGAGTCAATAAGGGGTTCAATAAATCAAAGTGACAGCGGCGGCACCAAAATCGTCGGCGCTGCCGGTGCGGCGCGGCTGGGGTAGTCGCGGCTGTAGTGCAGACCCCGGCTTTCGCGGCGCATTTGTGCCGATCGGACGATCAAGTCGGCCACCTGCACCAAATTGCGCAGCTCCAGCAGGTCGCGCGTCACGTGAAAGTGGGCATAAAACTCGTCTATTTCTTCTTGCAACAGCGTAATGCGGTGGGCGGCGCGCTCTAGGCGTTTGTTGGTGCGCACTATGCCGACGTAGTCCCACATAAAGCGGCGCAGCTCGTCCCAATTGTGCGAGATAACCACCGCCTCGTCAGCATCCTGCACGCGGCTGTCGTCCCAGCGCGGCAGCGCCGGAATCTGTACACGCGGTGTGGCGGCAATTGCTTGTGCTGCAGCGCGGGCAAACACCATACATTCCAGCAGCGAATTACTGGCCAGCCGGTTGGCACCGTGCAGCCCGGTGCAAGCGGCCTCGCCGACCACATACAGGCCGGTCAGGTCGGTGCGCCCAGCCAAGTCGGTCAGCACGCCGCCACAGGTGAAATGTGCGGTCGGCACCACTGGAATCGGCTCTTTGGTGATGTCGATGCCCAGCTCCAAGCAGTGCGCCAAGATGTTGGGAAAGTGCTCTTGCAAAAACTCGGGGCTTTGGTGCGAGATGTCCAGATGCACGCAGTCCAGCCCATGGCGCTTCATCTCGTAGTCGATGGCGCGTGCCACTACGTCGCGCGGTGCCAGTTCGGCGCGTGGGTCGTGGTCGAGCATAAAACGGGCACCCCCCGCCGACGGTGGCAACAACAAGCGCCCGCCCTCGCCGCGCACTGCTTCGCTGATCAAGAACGATTTGGCGTGCGGGTGGTACAGGCCGGTGGGGTGAAATTGAATGAATTCCATGTTGCCCACGCGGCAACCAGCGCGCCACGCCGCTGCAATGCCATCGCCGGTGGCGGTGTCAGGGTTGGTGGTGTAGAGGTAGACTTTGCCAGCGCCACCGGTCGCCAAAATGGTTTGTGGCGCGCGGAAGGTGACGACCTGATCAGTGGCTTGGTCGAGTGCGTACAGGCCTAAACAGCGTTGACCCGACAGGCCCAGTTTGGCGCTGGTAATGACATCGACCAGCGTGTGCTGCTCAAACACCGTGATGCCGGGCGTGGCACGCACCACCTCGATCAGGGTGCGCTGCACTGCGGCACCGGTGGCATCGGTAACGTGGGCAATGCGCCGCGCGCTGTGGCCGCCTTCGCGCGTCAGGTGCAGGTGCTCGCCTTCGAGCGTAAACGGCACGCCTAAGTTGCGCAGCCAAGCGATGGCCTCGGGGGCATTTTCGACGACAAAGCGCGTGGTGGCCAAGTCGCACAGACCGGCACCTGCCACCAAAGTATCTTCAATGTGCGCGGCAAAGCTGTCATCGTCGGCCAGCACGGCAGCAATGCCGCCTTGTGCCCAGCCGCTGGAGCCGTCTTGCAAAGTGCGTTTGGTGATAACGGCCACACGGTGTGTGGGCGCTAAATGCAGGGCTGCAGACAGGCCAGCCAGGCCGCTGCCCACAATCAAAACGTCAAAGTCGTGCGATGCCATGGAGTGCGTGGAATAAAAAGAGTCGAACCAATGTCGAACCACGGCAGCCGGCCGCAGCGGTGGGATTAGACCGGCGTATAGGCCAGTCTGACGTAAATGGGGGCAAAGGCCTCGGCTTGGGTGATTTCAATCAGCGTCTCTTTGGCCAACTCCAGCAGGGCCATAAACGTGACTACCAGCACCGAGACTCCTTTGGTCGGGTCAAACAAGCTCTCAAACGGCGCAAAGCGACGCCCCTGCAAGGCTTTGAGCAATTGGCCCATGTAGGCGCGCACGCTCAGTTCTTCGCGCGTGATGCGGTGGTGCTGCACCAGCGTGGCACGCTTAAAAATAGCGTGCCAAGCCTGCTGCAATTCGCTGATGTGCATCTCGGGGTAGCGCGGCTCGGTGTCTTGCTCGATGACGCCCTGCGCCAACCAAAAATCGCGCCCGTGCTGGGGCAGTTGGCCCAGTTGCAGGGCGGCAAACTTCATTTGCTCGTATTCCAGCAAGCGGCGCACCAGCTCGGCGCGCGGGTCGGCGGCTTCGTCGCTGGACTCGATTTTTTTGGGCGGCAGCAACATACGCGATTTGATCTCGATGAGCATCGCCGCCATCAGTAAATACTCGGCTGCCAGCTCCAGGTTGCGGCTGCGCACTTGGTCGATGTAGACCAAATACTGGCGCGTCAACCCGGCCATCGGGATATCGAGAATGTTGAAATTTTGCTTGCGAATCAGGTACAGCAGCAAATCCAGCGGCCCCTCAAAAGCCTCTAAAAAGACTTCGAGTGCGTCCGGCGGGATGTAAAGATCGGTGGGCAGCACAAACATTGGCTCGCCATACAGACGCGCCAAGGCGACTTGGTCGAGTGTGCTACCCATCAGAGCCATCGATTACTCGATTACATTAATCAAAAATGATAGCTAGTAGCGCTTATAGAATAAGGGCTGCAGCCAGTTTTGATTATAAATCTGGGGTCGGATCGGCTTGGTAAAAATATGCTTTGCGCGGCACTTTGGCCGCATTAAAGTCTTGCCACTGGGTGCGGTCTACCGCTTTATCCCACAGCAGAGCACGGCCAGCGCGTTGCTGCGCGTCCAGCTCGGGATGGTCTTTTTTGAGTTGGTTGAGAAACTCTGTTGCATCAGACGTGTAGTGGGGACGGGCAAAAATAGACATGGACTGGGTTAACCTCTCTGGCTTGATTTTACCGGGGAGCGCCATGCTATTTACCAAACACCTTGCGCGCTTGGCGGCCATCGCCTTGGCAGCACTTGCCGTTGTGGCGTGTGACCCACAGCGCATCAACGAATTAGAAGAAGGCTTGTCCACTGAAGTGGACGTGCGCGACCGCTTTGGCGTGCCTGACAACGTCTGGAACGAGCCGGGCGGCGCGCGCACGCTGGAATACAACCGCCAGCCCGCCGGGCAGCGCAATTACATGATCACCATAGGTGCTGACGGCAAGATGAGCGCTCTGCGCCAAGTGCTGACGCCCGAGAACTTTGCCCGCATCACGCCCGGCATGGAAATACAAGAAGTGCGCCGACGCCTAGGCAAACCGGCCAAAGTCACGCCCTACGCCCTGAGCGGCGAGACGCACTACGACTGGCGCTTTTTAGAGCCGCCGACCACACCGATGGTGTTCAGCATCATCACCACCGATGGCCGCAGCGTAGCGCGCACCCTGATCATTCCCGACATGGACGCGCCGGAGAATGGGCGCGGGCGTTAATTTTGTTTGCAAACCTTGTCGGTCGGGTTATGTTGCGCTGGCCTGGCCTACAAGCTGGCTTGTGTGCTGTGTGCCGCGTTTTGCGCCTGCATATGCGCACTAAAGCCCGCTCGATCCATCAGCGATTTGGGCTGCTCTTGGGCGTGCAGGATGTGCAGCAGGCCGCCGCGCAGACCGACGGCTTTGAGAATTTGCTCCAAGCCTTCCAGTCCGGTGGTGTCTAGGGCAAACAAATCGCGCGCGTCTAACCACAGCTCTGGCGATTCGGGGCCGGATTCGATGGCTTGGACAATAGGGTCGATTTTGGCGGCGGTGCCAAAAAACAGTGCGCCGTGCAAGCGCCAAACGCGGCGCGGGCGCGGGCTACTGGCCGTGTCACGGGCTGCGCTGTTGACCAAGCTCTCGGCCAAGCACTTGTCCAAGCCCTTGTCCAGTATCGGTTCTGCCTTGAACAGCTCGCTCATGCGGCGCACAAACAGCACGCACGACAGCACCAAGCCAACCTCCACCGCCACCGTCAGGTCAAACACCACCGTCAAGAAAAATGTGCCCAGCAGCAGCAGTCGGTAGTGGTTGCTGAAGTGGCGCAAGCGGCGAAATTCATGCCATTCGCCCATATTCCAAGCGACGTGCAACAAGATACCCGCCAGCACCGCCAGCGGAATGTGCAGCGCCAGCGGTGCTGCGACCAGCACGATAAGGGCCAGCGTGGCCGCGTGGACGATGCCAGCCAGCGGTGACGTAGCACCGGCGCGCAGGTTGGTGACGGTGCGGGCAATGGTGCCGGTAACTGGCATACCGCCAAAAAACGGTACGACAAAGTTGGCCACGCCTTGGGCCATTAGTTCTTGGTTGGGGTCGTGTTTGCGGTAGCTCGGGTCGGTGGCCAGCTGGTCGGCCACGCGCGCGCACAGCAGCGACTCGATGGCACCCAGCAGTGCAATAGTGATGGTGGGCGC
>CAIRYF010000089.1 GCA_903882725.1 uncultured Simplicispira sp. | reverse complement strand
TCGTTGATGGTGTAGTTGCGCACATGGCCCATGTGCAGCTTGCCGCTGGGGTAGGGCAGCATGGAGCAGGCGTAAAACTTGGGCTTGCTGGTGTCTTCGGTGACGCGGTAAGCGTCGTGGGCCGTCCAGTGGTCTTGCGCAGCGCGCTCGACCTCGGTGTGTTGGTATTTGTCTTGCATGGGAACCCAGAGAAAAGGTGAGATGCAGCCGCAAACCGCTGCGCTGGCAGCGATTTTAGGCGCTGGCACCAGAGCGCCTGCGTTCAGGGCGCTGGTGCTGCGCTGGCCGCAGCCACCGGCTCGGCGACAAAGCCGATGCGCGTCAGCCCGGCTTGGTGCGCCGCGCCCATGATGGCCACCACCCGGCCATAGGGCACAGCGGCGTCGGCGCGCAGTTGCACTTCGGTGTCCGGGTGCTGGGCGGCGATGCTGGCAAGGCGCTGCGCTAGCGCGGCTTGCGCCAGTGGCTCGTCGTTGATAAAGGCTTGGCCCAGCTTATCGACCACCACGGTGACGGACTGCGGCGCGGTGCCCGGCACGGCACCCTCGGTGCGCGGTAATTCCAAGCGGATAGAGCTGGCCAGCAGCGGCGCAGTCAGGATAAAGATGACGACCAGCACCAGCATCACATCCACCAGCGGCGTGATGTTGATGTCGCTCATCGGCGCGGCGGCGGCGGTGCGTTCTAAACGACCAAAGGCCATGGCGGCTCAGTCAGCGCCAGCGCTGTCGATCACCAGCGCCCGCAGGTCGTGGGCAAAGCCTTCGAGGTCGGCTTCGACTTGGGCAATTTGGCGGCCAAAGACGTTGTAGGCCAACACGGCGGGCAGGGCCACGGCCAGCCCGGCGGCGGTCATGATCAGCGCCTCGCCCACCGGGCCAGCCAGTTGGTCGATGCTGATTTGGCCGGCACTGGCCATGGCCGACAGCGCGTGGTAAATGCCCCACACCGTGCCCAGCAAGCCGACAAACGGCGCGGTCGAACCGACCGTGGCCAGCAGCACTTGGCCAAACTGCAATTTGCCCAGCACTGCGTGCAGCGCGTCGCGCAATACGCGCGTCAGTTGTTGCCCCAAACTGGCTTGGGCAGATAAAGGGTTAAAACTGGCTTTAGCCCTTATTGCGCCTGCGCTAGTAGCTATGTTTTTTGCAGCATCTGCCAATGGCAGTACCAGCGCTTCGCGGTCAAAGGCGGCCACTTGCTGCTGTGCAGTGTCCCAGTCCGGTGCCTGCCAAAAGGCGGCGGTGGCGCGGGCCACGTCGCGGCGGGCGCGCTGCATGAGGCGCAGCTTCCACAGCATCACCACCCAGCTGGCGACCGACATCGCCAAGAGCAGCAGCGCAGTCGCCTGCGTCACGCCATCGCCTTGGCGCAGCCAGTGCAGCGGCCCCATGTGGTGCCCCGATCAGTGCAGGCCCAGCACGTCGAACATATCGAACAGGCCGGTTTTTTGCGCGCCCAGCGCACCCAAGAAGCGCACCGCGCGCAGGCTGCCTTGGGCGTAAGTTGCGCGGCTGGAGGATTTGTGCGTTATCTCGATGCGCTCGCCGGTGCCAGCAAACAGCACCGTGTGGTCGCCAACAATGTCGCCGCCGCGAATCGTGGCAAAGCCGATGCTGGACGGATCGCGCTCGCCGGTGACGCCGTAGCGCTCGTAGACAGCGCAGTCTTTCAGGTCGCGCCCGAGGGCGTCGGCAATCACTTCGCCCATTTTCAGCGCGGTGCCGGACGGCGCATCGACCTTGTGGCGGTGGTGCGCTTCGATGATTTCGATGTCGTAGCCGGTCGATAGCGCCTTGGCGGCCATCTCCAGCAACTTGAGCGTGACGTTGACGCCGACGCTCATATTGGGTGCCATGACGATGGCAGTTTGTTGCGCCAGCGCGGCGATGGTGGCTTTTTCTGCCTCGCTGAAACCGGTGGTGCCAATGACGGCTTTGACGCCCAGCTCGGCACAGACTTGCAAGTGCGCCAGCGTGCCCTCGGGGCGGGTGAAGTCGATCAGCACATCCGCGCCTTGCAGACCGGCGCGCACATCAGACGTGATCAGCACGCCACTGGCGTGGCCCAAAAAGGCGCTGGCGTCACTGCCCAGCGCGGGGCTGCTGGCAATGTCCAAAGCACCAGCCAGCACGCAGTCACCGCTGGCCTGCACAGCCTCGATCAACATCCGGCCCATGCGGCCCGAAGCGCCAGCAATGGCGACGCGCCAAGGCGCAGGGGAAGCCGTCGGGGTAGCGGTCGAGATAGCGGCAGGGGTAGAAGTCCCAGTCATAGGTCAATTCCTGGGGGAGGGCACAGCGGCGGCGCGCGCCGCCGGCTTATTCAAGCGGGGGGTAGCTGGTGCGCGCTGGCGCAGAAGACTCAGCTGCTGCTGGTGGCGGGGCTGCGCGCGCTGGAAAACGCGCCAGTTGTTCTTCGGTGGCTTGGAGCACGGGCACTTTGCGCGGAGATTTGTTCTTGCCCAGCGAGGCGACAAATTCGCTCTCGGAGGGCATCTCGTCGCCTTCAGCGCGATCGAGCACGTCGCCGTTAAAGAAAACGGTCAGCTTGCGCGTTTGGATGTCGGTGTTGGGGCGCTTTAAGGTAAAGACATATTCCCAGCGGTCGCCATGGAACAAGCTAGTCACCAAGGGCGTACCCAAAATATCGCGCACCTGCTGGCGCCCCATGCCAGGTTGCAGCGCCTGGACTTGCTCGCGCGAGACAAAGTTGCCTTGCACGATGTCAATTTTGTAAGGTGTAACAACACCGGCGAAGCGCTGGGTGGTGCTATCAAAGCTGCTGCAAGCAGCCACCGCAGAGCCAATCAGCAAAATCAGTCCCAGACGGGCACAGCGATGGACTTGAGTGGGCATGGAAAAAGACGGAGGGATATGATCGAATGATTGTAGCGGTAGGCTTAGGAGCCGTCCTGTAGGCCGCCAACACCCTGACAGCGAAACGAAGAGAGTACTACTGGCATGAAGAACATCGACGAACTCAAAAGCACCGGACTCAAGGCCACGCTGCCACGCTTGAAAATTTTAGAAATTTTCCAGACCAGTGCCGTGCGCCACATGACGGCAGAAGATGTGTTTCGCGTGCTGATGCAGGAGCGCTCAGACATCGGCCTGGCCACGGTGTACCGCGTACTGACGCAATTTGAGCAAGCTGGCTTGCTGATTCGCAGCAACTTTGAAAGCGGCAAGGCCATTTACGAGTTGGACGAAGGCCAACACCACGACCACTTTGTCTGCACCATGTGCGCCAAGGTCGAAGAATTTTTTGACCCCGAAATAGAAAAACGCCAGCAGGCCATTGCCAAAGCCAAAGGCTGGGTGGTGCAAGACCACGCCATGGCGCTGTATGGGCACTGCGCTGAGTGCGTCAAAAATCCCACTGGCAAACGCTAAATGCCCCGCTCCATCGTGCGACGGTGGCGCTCGACAAATTCTTGGTAGGTGTCGATGCCACGCAACTGCAGCACGGTGTTGCGCACAGCGGCTTCGACCAACACCGCAATGTTGCGCCCGACCACCACTTGGATCACGACCTTGAGCACCGGCACGCCCAGCACGTCTTGCGTGAGCGGCTCGTAGGGGAGGCGCTCGTACTCGTTTTCCATCGTTTCTTTGCGCACCAAATGCACGATAAGTTTGAGGCGCATCTTGCGCCGCACTGCGGTTTCACCAAAAATGGCGCGGATGTCCAGCAGGCCAATGCCGCGCACTTCCAGCAGGTTTTGCAACAGGTCGGGGCATTTGCCCTCGATGGTGGTTTGGTTAATGCGGTACAAATCAACCGCATCGTCGGCCACCAAACCTTGGCCGCGCGAGATCAGCTCCAGCCCCAACTCGCTTTTGCCCAGACCCGACTCACCGGTGATCAGCACGCCCAAACCCAAAATATCCATAAATACGCCGTGCATGGTGATGCGGTCGGCAAAGTGTTTGGACAAATAGGCGCGCAGCACGTCAATGACAAACGCCGACGATTCTTTGGTGGAGAACATCGGAATTTGGGCGCGCTCGCACATCGACAGCAAAGCGTCGGGTGCGGTTTGGCCTTCGGCCAAAATCAACACCGGTGGCTCCAACGTGACGATGCGCGCAATGCGCCGCTGGCAGTCTTCAGGGGTGTCGCTAATCAGGTAGGCGATTTCGCGCTCACCCAGAATTTGCACCCGGTAGGGGTGGATGTAGTTCAGGTGACCTACCAAGTCGGCACCCGAGCGCGCCGAGCGCACTGCAACTTCGTCAAAGCGGCGCTCAGAGGCACCTAGGCCAGCCAGCCACTCCCAGCGCAGGGAGAGGCGGAATTCCTCAAACAAAACATCGGCACTGACAGCATTGGGTTTCATGGCACAACCACACAGTTACGGTGGGGATACAGCAGGCCGAGCGCGCGCTCAGGCCATTTGCGTGGACTGCCAGCCAGCAATCATGGCGTGCAGTTCATCCGCATTGGCGCAAGCTTTGATTTTTTCGCGCAGGCCGCTGTCACTGAGCAGCTCGGCGATTTCAGAGAGGATTTCGAGGTGTTTTTGCGTTGCCGCTTCAGGCACCAACAAAAAGATCAACAGCACCACGGGCTGCTCGTCCGGGGCGTCAAAGCCAATCGGGCGCTCTAGCTGAAACACCGCTGCCATCGGTGCCTTCAGTCCCTTAATGCGGCCATGGGGAATGGCCACACCGTGGCCCAAGCCGGTAGAGCCGAGGCGTTCGCGGGCAAACAAGCTGTCGGTGACCAGCGCGCGGGACAAGCCGTGCAGGCCCTCAAACAGCAGGCCAGCTTCTTCAAAAGCACGCTTTTTGCTAGTGGCATCAACGCTCACAAGCACTTGCGTGACGGGCAGGATAGAGGCAAGTCGGTTCATGGCAGTAAGGGCGGATTATGCACCGCTTAAAGACCGCCTTGAGGGCAGTCAAGAGTGCAAAAAAAGCCGCCCGACAAGGCGGCCTTCTAAAGAATATATTCACAACGCACAATGCACCAAGGGCGGCTGCGCCCTTGGCGTTTTTTAGTATCAAGCCAACTCACGCCGACGGGCGTCAAAGTGGTGGTCTTGCAACCGGTCTTTGTGGCGTACCACTTGGCGATCGATTTTATCTACCAGACCATCAACCGCAGCGTACAAGTCTTCATTAGCGCACTCAGCAAACAAATCGCTGCCTTTGACGCGGATGCTGCATTCAGCACGCTGGCGTTTTTCTTTCTCTTTTTGCTTCTCGACGGTCAGCAGCACCTTGATATCGACCAGCTGATCAAAGTGGCGGGTGACCTTATCGAGCTTATCGGTAACGTAAGTGCGCAGTGCAGGCGTGACGTCAAGGTGGTGACCACTGATTGTCAAATTCATAAAAATCTCCCCTGGGCTCACAGTGAAAGAAAAGCCGCTTCTTAGAAACTAGAAACGGCGTGGCAAACATCGGGCGCTACAGCCTGCCTTCAGGCTTTTCAGGCTTTTTAAGTACCGCAGCGCGGGATGCGTCTGGTAACGCCAATCCACTATGCCCGCGCGCACTCTGAAAAGCAATGCCCTTTTGCTGGCGCAGGCAGATGGTGCCTCACTGCGCATCGGCAAAGCAGCCACCCTGGCTGCTTAAAATAGTCCCTCCCGGCGCCATGCGCTTCGATTGCAACGACCTCTTTCGCCATGACACACCCCAGCCCCTCTGCCCTGCACACCTCCACCTTGGCCTCGCTGCCCCTGCTGGCACGCGGTAAGGTGCGTGACAACTACGCCGTGGGCGACGACCGCATTCTGATGGTGGCCAGCGACCGGCTCTCGGCGTTTGACGTGATCATGGGTGAGCCCATTCCCGGCAAGGGCGAATTGCTGACGCAAATGGCACTGTTTTGGTTTGACAAACTGGGCCATATCTGCCCCAACCACCTGACAGGGCAAGCCCCCGAAAGCGCCGTGACGCCCGAAGAGGTGCCCCAAGTGCAGGGCCGCTCGATGCTGGTGCAGCGCCTCAAACCCATCCCGGTCGAAGCCGTGGTGCGCGGCTACTTGGCCGGCAGCGGCTGGAAGGAGTACCAAGAGTCGCAAGCTGTCTGCGGCGTGGCTTTGCCCACTGGCCTGACCAATGCCGCAAAACTGCCCGCGCCCATCTACACCCCCGCCGCCAAGGCCGAAGCCGGTGAGCACGACGAAAACATCACCTTTGAGCGCACCGTTGAAATGATTGGCTTGGACTTGGCCACGCGCATCCGCGACCTGAGTATCGCCATCTACCAAGAAGCCGCGGCCATCGCCCTGACCAAAGGGATGATCATTGCCGACACCAAGTTTGAATTTGGCTTGGCTCCCGACGGCACGCTGGTGCTGATGGACGAAGTGCTCACGCCCGACAGCTCGCGCTACTGGCCAGTAGAAGGCTACGCCGCCGCGCTGGCCGCTGGCCAGAACCCGCCCAGCTACGACAAACAATTTGTGCGCGACTGGCTAGAGCAAGCCCAAGTAGGCGGCAAACCGTGGAACAAAACCGCCCCCGCGCCGCGCCTGCCGCAGTCAGTGATCGAAAACACCGCCGCCAAATACCGCGAAGCGCTGGAGCGGCTGACGGCTTGATGCGCTGACAACCCACAACGCAACGCCGCAAAAAAGTGGCTGACAACAAAGGCGTCCCGATATTTCCTTGGGGAAAGCGCCATAACGTCATGTCCGCGAAGTTGCCCCGCGCGAGCAGGGATAGGCCCTGCAACAGCGTTAAGTCAGAACCACCGAAAATTCCGTCAATTAACCTATTTAGCAAATAAACCATCTAGGTTAAAGTGATTGCATGGAAAAAGGCACCCCACACTGCAAGCTGCCAGACGTCAAATTTTTGATAGAAGCTGGTCAGGTCAGAGCCACGGCGAGCGCCTTCAATGGGGCGCGTGAGCTTGGCATCAACGACTTGGCTGGGATGTGCGCCGTTGTCTTGGCACTCACGCCCACCGACTTCTACAAGAGCATGACAACCCATGCCGATCATCGCGTTTGGCAGGATGTGTACCGCGCCAAGACAGTAAACGGCGGTGAGGCGTACTTAAAACTGACCGTCATTAACGATGTGTTGATCGTTTCCTTCAAGGAGCTATGACCATGAAATGCCCATGCTGCGGCGCGGCGGAACTGATCCACGATACGCGCGACATACCCTACACCTACAAGGGTGAAAACACCACAATCCCAGTGGTGACGGGTGATTTTTGCCCTGCTTGCGGTGAAGCCGTCTTAAACCGTGAGCATGGCGACCGTTACAGCGAAATGGTCGGCTTGTTTCAACGTCAGGTGAATGCCGCCTACGTCGATCCTGACTACATCGCCAAGGTGCGCAAAAAGCTCGATCTTGACCAAAGACAGGCCGCCGAACTCTTTGGTGGTGGCGTTAATGCCTTCTCACGTTACGAAAACGGCAAGACCAAACCACCACTGGCCTTAGTCAAGCTATTAAAGCTGCTGGATCGTCACCCCAATCTACTCGCTGAGGTCAGAACTGCCTGAGCTTCTCGAAAC
>CAIRYF010000088.1 GCA_903882725.1 uncultured Simplicispira sp. | reverse complement strand
TAGTTGCGGACAGAGCTAAAGGTCTGTCCCGCAATGTTTCAGCATTTTACTTTTTCGCCCCAAGCTCACTCAAATGATCAACGTCACAATTGAAAACTTCGATACCGAAGTGGTCGCCGCTTCGGCGCAAGTCCCCGTTCTGGTGGACTTCTGGGCACCCTGGTGCGGCCCCTGCAAGGTCATCGGACCGATCCTGGAAACGCTGGAGGCCGAATATGAAGGCCGCTTCAAACTGGTCAAGATCGACTCGGATGAGCAGCAGGAACTGGCCCAGGCCTTTGGCATCCGCAGCATCCCCACCTGCGTGCTGATGGTGGGCGGCAAACCGGTGGATGGCTTCATGGGTGCCAAACCGGCCAGCGAAGTCAAAGCCTTTCTGGACAAGCATGTACCCTCCGCCGACGTGCTGGAGGCCGCGGCCGACGCCGAAGATGCGCAAGCCCTGATCGCAGCCGGAGACCCGAAAGCCGCCCTGCACAAACTGCACGAGGCACTGACCATCAACCCCGGCAACGACGACGCCCGCTACGACTATGTGAAGCTGCTGATCGAGAACGACATGTTCGAAGATGCCGAAGCAGCATTGGCGCCAGCACTGGCCGAGATCCCCCGCCAGTTGCGCTTCGAGGCCCTGGGACAGTTTCTGGATGCGATCAAGTTTGTGATGGCCGACCCGCGCGGCAGCTGGACGGCGGAACAGTTCGACGTCCTGATTGCCACCAACAAACGCGACTTCGACACCCGCCTGGCCAAGGCCCGGGTGCTGATGGTCAGCGGCGACTGGACAGCTGCCATGGACGAGTTGCTGGAAATCATCATGCGCGACAAGGCTTGGGGCAATGCCGTGCCACGCAAGACCTATGTCGCCATCCTGGAGCTGCTGACGCCACCCAAGCCCAAGGTCGATCCGCTGGCCACAGGCAAGACCGCCGGCGGTATCGAGATCGCGGGCAAGGCCAGCGCCGTGCTGGACCCACAGGCCCAGCTGGTTGCCACCTACCGGCGCAAGCTGAGCATGGCGTTGAACTGAACGACTGCACACGCCACGCAGCGCGACGCACCCATGCTGCCATTTGACCGGCCCCGGGCTCTCGCCTACACGGTCGAACTTGCGTCGACGTTTGACTACTTCACGATCGGCGGGCCTCGCATTGCGATGTCGGCACACCACCTCGCCTTGCAGTTAGGGGCGCGTGACCGTGTACTGGATGTCGGTGGTTTCAGCCAGGCGCGGGATGCCGTACTGTGCGGCTTTGCCCAGTCCCAGCCAGACTGGGAAATCATCAATGGCGAGACCCTGCTGGACGCCGGCACGCCCAGCGCCCGCTGCTTTGATGCGCGCAGCCACCGCTTGCCCTACCCGGACAATACCTTCGACGCGGTGGTGTGCTGGGAAACCGTTGAGCACCTGTTCAACGTTCGTGCCGACGGTGTCGTCTCCTGGGACGGCGTGGTGTTTGCGAGCCAGGAAATGGCGCGCGTGCTCAAACCGGGTGGCGTGTGGCACGTCACCACCACCAACCGCTTTTGTCCACGCACCTACTGGTGCTTCAAAAATGGACAGGCCCCGATGATC
>CAIRYF010000087.1 GCA_903882725.1 uncultured Simplicispira sp. | reverse complement strand
GTTTTCGGCCTCTAGCCCTTTATCTGATTGCGGTGGTAGCTCATTTTTTAATAGCAAATCAAAGTGTGCGCGCGGCGAGCGTGTCGGCGGGCCAAAGTCGCGCGGCGTCATGGCGGTGGCGCACAGGTGGCTGACGCCGTCCAGCGCTTCGTCCAGCGTCTCAACGATGCGGGCGTTTTTCAGCACGTCCACTGCGCCGCTGGCGCGTTGGATGGTTTCTTCGCGGCGCAGCACGTTGGGCCAGCGCGGCGCGACCAGCACCAAATCGTCAAAGCCCATGGTTTTCATGGCGCGCGCGCAGGCACCAACGTTGCCAGCGTGGCTGGTGTTGATCAAGATAAAACGGGTCTTCATAGCGGCCAAACGGGGAGCACAAACAAGGTGCCATTGTCGCTGCCCGCTTAATCGGGTTGGGCGCGGGTAAAATCACGCCCCTTTGCCGCTGCCCGCATCGCCGGGCCGCTTTTTTGGCTCTTTCTGCGCTCTTTTTGCGCCCTTACAAGCTGTATGTCATCCAATCTGCACCCCATGCTCAACGTGGCCATCAAGGCTGCACGCGCCGCCGGCGCCCTCATTAACCGCGCGGCCTTGGACGTGGAGGCGGTGCGCATTTCGCAAAAGCAGATCAACGACTTTGTCACCGAAGTCGATCACGCCAGCGAAAAAGCCGTCATCGAAACCCTGCTGGGTGCCTACCCCGGCCACGGCATCTTGGCCGAAGAATCGGGCCAAGAGTACGGTGCCAAAGACTCCGAATTTGTCTGGATCATCGATCCATTGGATGGCACCACCAACTTTATCCACGGCTTTCCCGCTTACTGCGTCAGCATTGCGCTGGCGGTGCGCGGCAAGGTGGAGCAGGCCGTCGTTTACGACCCCTCGCGCAACGACTTGTTTACCGCCACCAAGGGGCGCGGTGCTTACATGAACGAGCGGCGCATCCGCGTCAGCAAGCGCACCCGCCTGCAAGAATGCCTGATTGGCACCGGCTTTCCGTTTCGTCCGGGCGACGATATGCCCACCTACCTGAACATGATGAGCGCCGTGATGCAGCGCAGCGCTGGCGTGCGCCAGTCGGGCACCGCAGCACTCGATTTGGCCTACACGGCAGCTGGGTTTACCGATGGCTTCTTCCACAGCGGCCTGCAAATTTGGGACGTGGCCGCCGGTGCTTTGCTGGTGACCGAAGCCGGTGGCCTGGTCGGCAACTTCACCGGCGAGGCTGACTTTTTGGAGCAGCGCGAATGCCTGGCCGCCAGCCCGCGCCTGTACGCGCAACTGGTGCCGCTGCTGAGTAAATACAGCCAATTTGCGGGCGCGGGGGAAAAGGCCGGTCTGCGCCAAGCCGCAGCCAACGCCGCCGCTGAAAAAACCGCCGCCGCAGCAGCACCAGAAGAGACCCCTGCGCTGACACCTGAAGCCGCCCTGAGCGCTGCCTTGGGCCAGGCCAGCGACCCTGCCACTGACGCGCTGATGTAACGTTGATGTGGCGCTGATGTCAGCCTGCGTTTTGCTGCCCTACCTGCTTACGGCCTTTTGGCTGTGCGCTCTGCCAGCACTTGCGTGATGGCCCGGTCTTTGTCTTGCCAGATGGTATTGAGCCAGCTTTGCAACTGGCTGCGCTGGCGGGCATTGGTTTGCAGCAGCTCGGGCGGAATCGGGTGCTGTTGCACCTGCACCACAACGTCACCCAAACGGCCACACAGCGCGTCGATAAAGCTGGGCACCTTGTCCGGGTAAACGATGGTCACATCGACCAAGCCGGTAAACAACTCGCCCATAGTGCCCAGTGCCATACCCATGCCGCCAGCCTTGGGTGCCAGCAGGTGCTGGTAGGGCGGCGGTGCGGGCTGCTCGGCGTGCTTGGCGGCGGTAAAGCGCGTGCCTTCGGCAAAGCTCATCACCGACGTTGGCAGTAGGCGAAATTTTTCGCAGGCTTGGCGCGCGTCGCGCAGGTCTTTGCGGGCGCTGCCGCCGCCACTGCCCCGGCGCATAAACGGAAAATCCAGCGCCCACCACGCCAGCCCCAAAATGGGCACGTAGATCAGTTCTTTTTTCAAGAAAAACTTGAGCATCGGAATGCGCCGGTTGAGCACGCGCTGGATGACGACGATATCGACCCAGCTTTGGTGGTTGCAGGTGACCAAGTACCAAGCATCGCAGCGCAAGCCGTCCAGGCCGGTGATGTGCCAAGCGCCCCGGTTAACACTGCGCAGCCAAAAGCTGTTGATGTCAATCCACGTGGCCGAGATGCCAATCAACACCCGATCCAGCACACGGCGCACCGCAGTCAGCGGCAGCAACAGCTTGAGCAAGGCAAACGGCAGCATCAGCCCGCAAAACAGCAGTGTGTTGAGCAGCAAAACCAGCGAGGCAAAGCAAAACTTCAGGACGAAACGGGGTGAGATCAACATACGTACCATCGTTGTATCTTACGGGGCACCATTTGCCATCCAACTGCCCAGCATACAAAAACCCACTATATCGCCCCATCACACGCCGCTTTGCGCCGGATACGGCACAAAGCGGCTTTCGTTTTCGCGCACATCCAGCGGGCGGCCAACAAACGGAAAAGCACGCTGCGGGCAGGTGGTGCGCTCGCAAATTTTGCAGCCCATACCAATCGGCGTGGCAATGTCGGGGTCGTCCAAATTGAGGGCGCGGGCATACACCAAACGGTGGGCGTGGCGGATGTCGCAGCCCAGCGCGACCGAGAAGGTTTTGCTGGGTGCGCCATAGCCGCCCTGGCCGTTGGAGACGGTGCGGGCAATCCACAGATAGCTGCGGCCATCGGGCATCCGGGCAATTTGCGGCAAGATTTTGCCGGGCTGCGAGAAGGCTTCGTACACGTTCCACAGCGGGCAGGTGCCGCCGGTTTTGGAGAAGTGAAAGTGCGTCGCCGACTGGCGTTTGGAGATGTTGCCAGCCCGGTCAATGCGGATAAAAAAGAACGGCAGCCCCGGCGCACCGGGGCGCTGCAACGAACTGAGGCGGTGGCACACCGTCTCAAAGCCGACGCCAAAGCGGCGCGAGAGCAAGTCGATGTCGTAGTGCAGCGCTTCTGCCGCCGCCAAAAACGCGCCGTAGGGCAGCAGCAGCGCCCCGGCAAAATAATTGGCCAGCCCAATGCGCGCCAGCGTGCGCGCCTGCGGGTCTTGGCCCAAGGCCATGGTGTCAATCAGCGCGTCCAGCAGCGCCGAGTGCTCTAGCAGCGCCAGCTGCGTGGCCAACTGAAACACCAACGGCCCCGGTGCCAACGTGGCCGAAAACCGCAGCACCCGGCTGGCCGGGTCGTAGCTGCGCTGGCTGGCATTGGGGCCGTCGTGCAAGCCAGCGTCAGAGGCAATGGCGCGCACGCCGTGTTGCTGTGCCAGCCGGTCGATGAGCCACTGCGCCAGTGCCACGCCTTGCGCCTGCGCTTGGGCGGCCAGCGCTTCGGCGGCGATATCGACGTCGTTAAAGTAGTTTTGGTGGGCAAAAAAGAAATCGCGCACCAGCTCAAACGTCATCGTTCGCAAGGGCTGCAAGGACGGCAAAAAATCGGCGTCAGCGCGGCCATCGCCCAGTTGCAGCGCCAGCGCTTCCAGGCGCTGCGTCGCCTCGATGTTGCGCCGGTGCAGCGCCAGCAGCGCACGCCCGACGGCGGGCATTTGCGCGGCAATCTCGCGCAACTCGGGCAGGGCAACCGGCTCGCCGCCGGGGTGGTCGGCCAGCGCTTCTTGCATTGCCAGCACCAAGCGCGTTTCTTCGTCTTCGGAGAACTGCTGCACATCCACCCCCAGCACGCGGCTGACTTTGAGCAGCACCGCCACCGTCAGTGGGCGCTGGTTTTGCTCCAGCTGGTTCAGATAACTGGGCGACAGACCCAGCAATTGCGCCATCGCCGTTTGCGTCATGCCGCGCTCGGTGCGCAAGGTGCGCAGACGCACGCCCATGAAGGTTTTTTTCATTCACATCTCTCAGAGTTATGGCGTTTGCACAATTTTCATAATTTATAAAATTTGCAAAATTTGCAAACTTCGCAAATTCACCGGTTTTGGTTCGCAATCATTCGCTTTTTTAGCCCTTCCGCCGGGGAGTGATTGTGCGTAAATTGCGAATCTTTGACAACAACCATCCTGAACCTGGAGACACAATGACTGCCATTGCCACCGCCCCCATCGCCGCTGCCCCGGCCCCTGCCGCCTTCAAAGCCAAAAAATCGGTCGCCCTGTCCGGCGTGACTGCGGGCAATACCGCGCTGTGCAGCGTTGGCAAAACCGGCAACGACCTGCACTACCGGGGCTACGACATCCTGGACATGGCCGATGTGTGCGAGTTTGAAGAAGTCGCGCACCTGCTGGTACACGGCAAGCTGCCCACGCCGGCCGAGTTGCGCGCTTACAAAGCCAAGCTCAAAGCGCTGCGCGGTCTGCCCGCCAGCGTCAAAGAAGCACTCGAACATTTGCCCGCCAGCAGCCACCCGATGGACGTGATGCGCACCGGCGTGTCGGCGCTGGGCTGCGTGCTGCCCGAAAAGGACGACCACAACACCCCCGGCGCACGCGACATTGCCGACCGCCTGCTGGCCTCGCTCGGCTCCATGCTGCTGTACTGGTTTCACTGGAGCACGCAAGGCAAGCGCATCCATGTCGAAACCGACGACGACTCGATTGGCGCGCACTTTTTGCACCTGCTGC
>CAIRYF010000086.1 GCA_903882725.1 uncultured Simplicispira sp. | reverse complement strand
TGGTGCCGCCTCTGTTGCGCAGCCAAGGCGAAAAAATAGCCACTGAAAAGCTGGGGCGTTCGGTCTCCATCGGTCGGGTTGATTTTCGCCCTTGGACGCTGGAATTGAGCGTCCACGATGTGGCGATTGCCAGCGCTGATGGTGGTGCCCCGCAATTGCAGATTCAGCGACTCTATATAGATGCAGCTTTGCAGTCGCTATGGCGCGGCGCACCGGTGCTTGACGGCATTGAAATAGACCAGCCCACCGTGCGTTTGACGCAACTGGCTCCGGGTCACTACGATATTGACGATATCCTCGCGCGCCTGCGGCCAACCAATGAAGATAACGCCGCGAGTGCGCCGTTGCAGTTTGCGCTCTACAACATGGTGTTGCACGGTGGCGCGGTCGATTTCACCGATGCCACTGTCGAACGCACACACACGGTGCGCAGCCTGGAGTTGAAAGTACCGTTTTTGAGCAATCTACCCTCGCAGCGCGACGTGAAGGTGGCACCGCACTTGTCGTTTTTGTTCGATGGCAGCTCTTTTGACGCGCTGGCTGAGGCTGTGCCATTCACCGAAAGCCGCAAGGCCCAGGCGTCGATCCGCTTGTCGGGGTTGGATGTTGCGCCTTACCTTCGCTATTTGCCTGCCAGCGTGCCAGTGCAGCTGCAGGCGGGCGTGCTGGATGCGCAGCTGCGCTTGGCATTTGAGCAGACGCCGAGTGCAGTGCTCAGGCTCAGTGGTCAGCTGCAGTTACGCAAAGTTCAAATCACGCAGACAGTGCAAGCGGCGCAGACAGTGCAACGCGATATGTTGTCGTTTGATGCCTTGACGGTACAGGTAGAAGACTTTCAGCCGCTGGCCCGTCGGTTACATATTCGTCGCGTGCTGCTGGAGGCGCCGCGCCTGTATGTGCAGCGCAGTCCCTCTGGGCAGATTAATCTGAATTTAGCCTCAGCGAGTTCGTCCTCATCCCCTGCGCAAGTACCCAAAAAACAGCACACCAAGGATGTCGATTGGCTGCTGGCTGTAGATAGCGTCGCAGTGCGCAGTGCGCAGGTGGACTGGCGTGATGAGAGTGTGCCGACCCAAGCTGAATTGGGTTTGCGCAATGTGGCGCTGGATGCCTCGGCCATCACTTGGCCGTTGCGCCAGCCGCTGCGGTTTTCTGGCGGAATAGATATTGTTGGCTCAGAACCCGCACAAAAACAAGCCAAGATACGGGCCCAAGCGCCAGTGCCAGCGCGTGTGTTGTTCAGCGGCTCGGCGACCGAACAACAGGGCCAAGTGGCCAGTTCGATACAGAATTTATCTTTGGCGCTGGCGGCACCGTACTTGCGGCAGTGGCTGACGCCGCAGTTGGCAGGTACGCTGTCTACTGACGTGGGTTTGGCCTGGCAGGGCTCCGCCGTGGTAGCGCAGGTGGCGCATTTAACGCTCGATGGCTTGGAGTTGGCTTGCCTGGTGCCTGCCAATTGCACGCCTATTGCCACCACTGGTGTTGCCATGCGCAGCGCAGCGTCGCTGGCCGAGTTAAAGAAGCTCCAGATCGATGATGCCCAAGTGAATTTAGCGCAGCGCAGCATTGCTGTTGGCAAGATGGCGTTGACGCAGCCGCGCGTTGGGGTAGAGCGTGATGCGCAGGGGCGTTGGATGTTTGAGCGCTGGCAGGTGGCCAGTACGCGGTTGGCGTCGGCTGCGTCGGTGGCTACCGCTCGCCCAGCAGCGTCTCCATTACCGGATGCACCTTGGTCGGTGCGGTGGGGCGATGTGTCGTTGGATGCGGGCTCAGTGGCCTTTCGTGATGCAGTTCCCTCTGCTCCGGTATCATTTTTGGTCTCGGCCTTGCGTGTTCAGCTCAGGGACTTTGCTCCACTGGCGCGGGCGGCCAAGCCATCTCCCTTGGTGGTGTCAGCGCGCATTGCTGCCGGGCGTGTTGACCCGGGGCGCTTTGAATACGACGGCACGCTGGGGCTGACGCCGCTGTCAGTGCAGGGACGGGTACTGGCTGCCCAGCTGCCGCTTCACGCCTTTGAGCCCTACTTTGCCGATGCGCTGCAGGTGCGTATTCGCCGCGCGGATGGCAGCTTTCGTGGACAGGTGCAGTACGCCCAAGCAGCAGGTGGGCCGCAGCTACACGTGAAAGGTGATGCTGCATTGGACGATGTGCGGGTACACATGGCGCAGATGCAGGCGCAGGCAAAGTTTGAAGCGCAGACTCCAGAGGATGTCAATGAGTCTTCATTAGCACCCCGGCGGCTGGTGCCGGGCGATGAGTTGCTTAATTGGAAGTCGCTGCAGATGCGTGGTATTGATGTGGCGCTAGAGCCGGGTAAGCCGGTGATGGCGGCGGTACAAGAAACTGCGTTGAGTGATTTTTTTGCCCGTGTCATTTTGCAAAAAACCGGTCGGCTCAATTTGCAGGATTTGAGCAAGACGCCGGCGGCTGTTGCGGATGCAGCTGCTGCATCGGTGGTGCCCAGTGTGCCCAGTGCGCCCAGCATTCCTGATGCGACAGCTCCAGTGATCCGCATGGGTCCGGTGCTGCTCACTGGCGGGCGGGTGGATTTCAGCGACTACTTTATTCAGCCCAATTATTCGGCGCAGTTGAGCGCCTTGAGCGGGCGACTGAGCGCGTTCTCCTCGGTCTCTTCCGTCCCCAGCGTGCCCGGCGGCCCGCCCGGTATGGCTGATATGGCCGACTTGGAGCTGCATGGCCGGGTCGAGGGCACGGCGTCGCTGGAAGTGGTGGGCAAGCTCAATCCTTTGGCGCAGCCGCTGGCGCTGGATATTCAAGGCCATATGCGCGATTTAGAGTTGCCGCCGCTGTCGCCCTATACCGTCAAATATGCCGGTCATGGCATTGAGCGCGGCAAGCTGAGTATGGATGTTACTTATCAAATTCAACCCAATGGCCAGTTGGTGGCCAGCAACAAGCTGGTGTTGAACCAGTTGGTGTTTGGTGACCCAGTGGAAGGGGCACTGACCAGTCTGCCGGTGCGGTTGGCCGTGGCTTTGTTGGCCGACCGCAATGGCGTAATCGATGTAGAGCTGCCGATCAAAGGATCGCTCAATGACCCGGAGTTTCGTTTAGGGCCAGTGATTTTTAAAATTTTGGGCAACCTCATCATGAAGGCGATCACTTCGCCGTTTTCGCTGTTGGCCAGTGCGCTGGGGGGCAGTGATGAATTGGGGCAAGTGGCTTTTGCGCCGGGCAGTGCTGCGCTGGATGCGCCAGCGCGCCAGCAACTGGACAAGGTGGCTCGGGCGCTGCAAGACAGGCCCGCCTTGCGAATGACCGTGGTCGGCCAAGCCAGTGCTGAGGCAGAGCACAGCGCTTGGAAACGCCAGCGTTTGCAAGAAATGCTGCTGGCGCAAAAACGCCGTGCGCTGCTGCGCAGCGGCCAGCCTGCTGATGCAGCCATCGAGGTCAGCGCAAGCGAATATCCGGCGCTGCTTAAAGAGCTGTACCGCCGTGCTGACATGGCCAAGCCGCGCAATATGGTTGGCATGGCCAAAGATGTACCTCAGGCAGAGATGGAGAGCTTGCTGCTGGCCAATACCCCCGTATCCGACAACGCCATGCGTGAATTGGCGCTGGCACGCGGCATGGCGGTGCGTGACTACTTGGCTGGGCAGCCGCTGCCGCTGGAACGCTTGTTTTTGGGCGCGGTCAAGATGGTGCCGTCGGCATCCTCAGCGCCGTCAGCAGCCTCATGGGTACCCCACGCCGAGCTGACTTTGGGTGCGCGCTGACAGTGTGGACCAGCTCTGGGGGCTGGCCTTGGTGCGAGCCCATGCGGCTGATAAACAGTGGTATTACAAATACCGGCGAAAATAGCCGTTTAGTCTACTATTCGGGCACTGATTGACAGCCGCTCGGTAGCCACGCCCGGGGCTGTTCCCGCGTGTTCGTCTTTTACTGATTCCATGTTTTCTCTTTTTTCTCGCAACAAAATGTCCGACGTACCCGAAATGATCCCGGCCCCGGCCAAAACACCTGAAGCACACCCTCTGGATGGATTGACCGGTGGTGCCTTCTCGGCTGCCACCTCGGGCGAGCGCGCTGCGCGCATCCGCGAGTGGCTGACCACCCAGCCCACGCCCGAGCAGCTACAAGAAGTCTTCAAAGAACTCAGTGGCCGCGACAAGGGCGCGGCCCGCGCCGTGCGCGAGCGCCTCGATGAACTGCGCCGCGCCAAAAACCAAGAAGCCATTGCCGCCGAATGGGCCGACAAAGCCGCTGCGCTGCTGGGCGCTGCCAAACTCAATATTGCCGACGCCTTGGCGTGGCAGCGCGACGCTGCCAAAGCCGGTGCGCCGCTGTCGCGCGAGCCGCTGTCGCTGCTGAAAGTGCAGCTGGCCGATCGCATCAAAGTGATTGAAGACCTACAGCACCGCGTGCAAGTGCAGCGCGAGGCCGCCGTGCTGCTGGCCCAGCGCATTGAAGTGCTGTCCACCAAGTCGTGGCGCGATGCGCAAGCCGCGTTAGAAGTGCTGCGCGTTGACGTGCAGCACTGGCAAGACCAAGCGCAAGAGCTGGCCGGTGACGCCAGCTGGGCCAGCGTCGAAGCGCGTTTTCCGCCGCTGCTCGACTCCTCGCGCACCCAGCTCTTGGTGGTGTGGGATGCTTTTCAGCCTGCCATAGCGCAAGCTGTAGCAGCTGCTGCCGATGCCAGCGTGGCCTTGCCTCCCGTGCCAGTGTGGGCCGACGAACTGCGTGTAGCGCGTGGCGGCGTACCGGCCGCTGCCGCAGCAGCAGCGGCTGCCAGTGCCGAACGCCCCGCCCGCCAGCCCAAACCCAAGGCACCGCCCGAGGCCGTTGCCAAAGCCTTGCAATTGGTTGGCGAAGCGCTGGCCAAACTGGAGCAAGAAACCTCTGAAGGCCATGGCAAAGCCAGCGCTGGCGCAGCTGCTGCTTTGCGCACGGCGCTGAAAATTCACGGCAAACACATTGACAATGCGCTAGAGCAAAAAGTCAGCGCCGCTTTGGTGGCGGCTGGCGAACTCGAAGGTTGGCAGCGCTGGAGCGCCGACCAAGTGCGCGAAGAGCTGTTGGCCAAGGCCGAAGCCCTGCTACAGCGCCCCGATGGCCAAGCGCTGGGCGGACGCAAGATGCAAGAAACCCTGCGCCAGCTGCGCGAGCAGTGGAAACAAGCCGA
This sequence comes from uncultured Simplicispira sp., assembly GCA_903882725.1. GTDB lineage: Bacteria > Pseudomonadota > Gammaproteobacteria > Burkholderiales > Burkholderiaceae_C > Simplicispira. Next base: position 1,550 of record CAIRYF010000086.1, on the reverse strand, counting down.
CCAAGGCGGCGCACCCAACCATGGCCTGTGGAAAAAATTTGATGAAGCCTGCAACGCCGCGCACAAAGTGGTTGAAGCGTGGCTGGACAAAATCCGCACCGAAGCCACCCAGCACAAGGCCGAGCGCTTGGCGCTGATTGAAGAAGTCAAAGCGTGGGGCCAAGAGCATGGCGCTGGCGGCGACTGGAAAGCCATCCACCGTGCGCTGTACCAGTTTGGTGATCGCTGGCGTGCCAGTGGCCATATCGGCGAAAAAATCTTTGCCGAGCTGCAGCCGCTGTGGAAGCAAGCGATTGGACAAGCCGCAGCGCCGTTTGAAGCCGCACAAAAAGACAGTTTGGCGCGTCGCCACGCCATGATTGAAGAAGCTGCTGCGCTGGGCGCAGCGCCTGTGTTGCGTATTGACGCTGTCAAAGCCCTGCAGCAACGCTGGCAGGCCGAGGCGCAAGGCGTGCCGCTGGATCGCAAACACGAGCAAAAGCTCTGGGATGCGTTTCGTCAGCCGATTGACGAGGCGTTTAACCGCAAAACCGTCGAACGTGAACGCGGCGCGGTGGAGACCAGCGCCCACGACCGCGCTGTTATCGATGCCGCCAAAGCCCTCGATGCAGCCAATGCCAGCGGTGATGCGCAACAAATTCGCGCTGCCATGGCGGCGCTGGACGCCGCCTTGCGTGGCCAAGCGCAGGCACGCACGCAGCAGGCCAATGCCGACCATGCAGCAGCAAATAAACAGCCAAATCAGCCACTAGCCCTTGATGCACAAGCGGTTGTAGCTATAAAAAAAGAAGTAGATGAGGCGGTGACACCGGCTTTAGATACAGCTGATACGGACAATGCACCCGCAGCGCCACCCAAGCCGGCACCGCGCCCGGTAGTAGCGGTGCGTGGCGACGACCGCCCGGGCATGAAAAAAGATGCGCCCGCACCGATGGGCCGTGGTGGCCGACCTGGCGAGCGCCGTGACGATCGATCCGGCGGCCGCGATGCCGCGCGCCCCGGTGCGCCGCGTGGCCCACGCGACGACGCGCGTGGTGGTGGTGCCGCTGGCGGTGCTGGCCGCTTTGGCGATCGCCCAGCCTACGAAGACCGTGGCCCGCGTTTGGGCGATGCAGCTTTCCGCGCCCAGCGCGAAGCCATGGAACACGCGCAGCAAACGCTCAAGAAACTGGCCGCCCAAGCCCACGGCGAAGCCTTAACGCAGCTGCTGACAGCTTGGGAAAAGCGTGATGCAGCGCTGCTGCCGTCAACGCAAGAGTTGGGTTCTGGTGTTACGCCGGCAGTGCGCAGCGCGTGGACACAGGCATTGGAAAAACCACCCGCCGGTGATGCCGCGCAAGCTTTGCTGCGTTTGGAGATGGCCTCTGAGACGCCGACACCCGCCGATCATTTGCCCGAGCGCCGCCTATTGCAGTTGCAGTTGCTGACGCGCCGTAGCGACCCAGCACCAGCGCAAACTTGGGGACAAGATGCCGCCACGGTGTTGGCCAGCGCCAACGACGCTGCCAGCGCACGGCGTTTACAGAACGCTTTGAAAGCTTTGCTGCGCA
>CAIRYF010000085.1 GCA_903882725.1 uncultured Simplicispira sp. | reverse complement strand
CTGATTCAAGATTCAGATTAATTTGCCCGGTCATGGAGGCGTAGTCTGGGCTGAGTGGTGCGCCACGCCAAGCCACTTGCCCTTGCATTTGGCCCTTGCCTCGGCGAATAACGTCGGCCATACCAAAGCGCTGCAGCAAGGCACCGGAGTCGCGTATGTCCAGCTCGAATGTGAGCGCGGTGCGCCGCTGTGTGCTGGATGTCGCCTCTGTCACCTCTGTCGCGTTAGGGTTAAGTAAAGTCCAGTGGCCTGATGCGTTGAGCGCAGCATCAGGGGTGGTGAGTTTGAGCTTGCTTAAACGCCACTCGCGCGGTACGCCTTCGCCGCCGCGATTACTGGCCTCCATCTCTAGGCGACCCAACGCGCGGCCGCGCAGTTCAAAGTCGTTCACCACAATGTCCAGCGCTGGCAAGGTGCCGGGCTGGTCGTTGAGCAAAGCTTCGACTTGCGCATCAGCGCTGGGTGGCACGCTCAGGCGTGATAGGCGGGCAAACAGCCGTCCGCCGGGAGCTTGCGCTGTGCTGGCTTGTTGGTATTCCAAATAGCCGTTTAACTCTTGAGCATCTAGATTGGCTTGCCACAGCGTGCCCTCATGCGTGCCACTGGCAACCACGTTGTGCAGGGTGCGCCCTTGCAGGGTGAACACTGGCGTGCGCAGCGCCAGCACGCTAGGCAAATAGCCGGCGCTGGGGATAGCGGGGATGGCGGACGCGGTAGGTACAGTGGTTGCAACTGTGGCGCTGGTCGGCAATAACACTGTTTGCCAAGCATCGATATCGATGTGCGGGGCGTGGACGTGGGCCTCTACACCGCGTGTCGGCAGGGACGCTTCTTCGCCTGCGGCCAAGCCAATAGCGATAGCTCCGCGCAGTACGCGCGGCTCGGCGGCGCTGATGTCGCGCACATAGCGCACTTGGCCCAGCGCCCCGGCGTCCAGCGTCAGCTGGTCGTGCAGCGGGGCGCTCAAGGGCAGTGACTCTGGTGTCAGCTCGGTGGTGTAGCGCATCGGCAGCACGCTGTCGGCACTTTTGCCCAGTGGTGTGGGCAAGGCCAAGGCCATGCCTTGCAGGCTGGTGTTGACTTGTACTTCTGGCACGCCCCGGCGCATAGTCAGGGCCAGCGTATACGGCGTGCTGCCGCTGGCGTGGCGCGCCAGTTGTGACAATAACCCCAGTTCGCTGGCTTGACGCAAGCCTTCTGCCGATGCCATGCCCTGCGCGCGTATATGCAGGGCGCTGGCGCTGGGCGCGGCGTTGGCAGTTAGCACTTGCATTCCACCTTCTAGGCGCACCTCGCCGCCCAGCGCTTGGGCTTGTACGCCTTGCAGGCTAAAGCCAGTGTCGGTGAAATGCACCACGCCGCGCGCGCGCGTGAGTATTGGCGTGTCGGTGGTTATGCGCACGTCACTGCCTGCCAGCGTGACGCTGCCGCGCACGGTGGATTGTTCCAAGGCATCAATCGGCAGGCGTAAGCCCAACTGCAAATCGGCACTGTCGCTGCCGCTGGCCTGCCCTAGTGCGTGGTGGATCAGGGCATCAATAGGCGAATTTTTAACAATCTCCAAAAATTCTGGCAGTGGCCCCTTGGCTTGGGCTGAGACTTCGACAACGGGATGGGTGATGTCGGCAATCTGCGTTTGCGCCTTGCGGATGTGAATGTTGTGCGATCCGGTGAACTGGCCGCTGGCTCCAATAACGTGCATGGATGAGCGCTCAAACACCAGCTCACCGCTCAGGCGGGTCAGCACTGGCCACGGTAGATCGCCCGCTGGTTGTACGCTGGGCGGCACAAAGGCATAAGTAGCGTTTTGCACCTGTGCAGCGATCCGAAATTCGCCCTGCTTGGGGTCGTTAAACGGCATATCGTGCAGGTCGCCTTTGACGCGAAAGGCCACCGTGCTGGCGCTGCCAGCGCGCACCGCGTCGCGCACGTAGTGGCGTGCTTGGGCAGGAATCACCAGGGGCAAATAGCGGTGTACGCGTGTGCCGTTGGCGCGGGTCAGGGTGCCACTTAAATCGAGCACGCCCGGAAAGCGTGAGCCGCTGCCTGAGCGTTCTGCGTCGCTGGTGTGCCAAGTGGCGCGCAGCTGGCCTTGGGCGTCGGCATTGACAAAGTGCATTTCGCCCATTTGCACGCTGATGTGCGGGCCGTCCTTGTCACCCAGGCTGTCTATCTTCCAATGCACTTCGGTCTCAAGCTTGTCCAGTGCCAGTACCGGATCTTCAAAAATAGCTGGCAGCAGCAGCGCACCCTCGGCGATGCGCAGTGTGGCTTTGCCACCAGCTTGCGTCATCTCAGCATCTACTGTTGCGCCGCGCAACCCCATCACGCCGGTGCTGGCCGCCTCTGGTGTGTCGGCCACGGCCAGTTTGTTGACGTGCACCTTTATTTGGTAATGGCCCTGTGCATTAAACGGCCCTTGCCAGGTCGCCTGCAGTGTTTCGACTTGGCCTTGGGGGGCGTAAGTGCGCAGGGTGTTGTGTGCAGCCTCACCCAGCGGTAGGCGTTGGGCAATGCGGGCCAGCGCGGCCAAATCGAGGTGGTCGGCGGTCAACTCGCTGCGCTCTTGGCCAGCGCGTGCGCCGCCATCGGTGTATTGCAGGCGCACATTGCCGCCTGACCAGCGCAGGCCGCTATCGGTGATAAATTGCAATCCTTGAGTCGATGCTTCAAAGCCGCTAGCTAGCTTGCGCCCGCTTAGACGCCCCTATACCTGCGCCAGCACCAGTGGTGGCAGGCGCTGACCCAGTGTGGTGCGCACGTCGGCCAGCGCTATATCGGCACTGCCGCCGACGACTTGGCCGCGTGCCACATCTACCCAAGCGCGTACCGCACCATGGCCTTGCGCCACCTGGACGTCCAGATGGGGGTGCAGGTAGTGGCGCAGCTGCAAGGTATCAATGCGTTGGAAATTGGCAAACAGTTGACCTGTCCAGCGCTGCCAGTGTCCGCTGTGTGTGGTCAGCAGCGGCTGGCGGAACCGGCCCATCAGCGTAAAGCGTTCGCCCCATGCGGGCGGTGGCGTGGCGTCCAAGCGCAGGCTGTGGCGCCAGCTGCCATTGCGCAGTAACACGTCTACGGCATCCAGTGCCAATGGTGGGGTACCGCGCAATTGGTCTGTCCAGCGCAGCGTGCCGCCGCGCACCACGACTTCGGTTTGGCTAAATAGCCAGTCGGCTGCACTGGTGTCGTCCGAGGCGGCATTAGAAAACAGCAGTCCGGCGACAAAAATGCGCCCATCTGCGGTACGGCGAATATCCAATTCAGGGCGTTCGATATACAGCTGCTCAAAGCCAAAGTGCCACAGTGAGCGCGGCGACAGGGCTACTACCACCCGGGGCAAGCGCAGTGCGGTATGGCCTTGTGCGTCTAGCAAGGTCACATCGCCTAGCTCGATAGCCGGTATCAGGCCGTTGCTGCGCGCCGTCAGTGAGCCAATACGCACGGGTATCCCCAAAGCCTGCCCGGCTTGCTCTTGCAGTTGTACGCGGTAATCGCCGATACGCGGCACAATCCAGCCGTGAAGCGCCCCCCAAGCGGTCGCCAGCAACAGCGCCACCACCAGCATTAACCACAGAGACCACCGTGCCAGCCATGCCACTGATTTCAGCAGACGTGAAGGGTGCAAAGAATGTAAGGAAGGCAAGGAATGCAAGGAATGCGGTAGGGGGCCATGCATGGTGGGCTTGGGACAGGCAAGAATTATGGCCCGCGCTGTTAGCGCGTGCCTCCACGCGACCTCGGTCGTTTTACCTGCGGCTCTCGTCTTGCCGCCTAGGCCATGCAGACAGCACCATTTGACAGCGCCGCCCCCGATATTCTTTGCGCAGCGGCAGCGCATTCGCGGTTTTTTCAGCGCCTGCACCGCCGCTATGGCGCGCAACTGGCGCTGCTAGCGCCTGGTGCGCCAGTGCGCTCTAGCATGGCCAGCACCTTGGCTGCACTAGAGGCCAGCGGCAACGACGTTGGCACGGCCCTGCGCATCTTGCGCCAGCTGGTGTTAGAGCGCCTGATGTGCTTGGACTGCGCCGAACAAGCGCCGCTAGAGATCATCACCCGCGCCATGACCGAGCTGGCCGAGCTGGCGCTGGACCGCGCCTGCCAGCAAGCCCGTGCTGATTTGGATGCGCGTTATGGCGCACCGTGTGGCCCGCAGGGCCAGCCGGTGCAGTTGTGGGTGATTGGAATGGGCAAGTTGGGTGCGCGCGAGCTGAATGTCTCTAGCGACATCGACCTGATCTACGTTTACGAGCACGACGGCGAGACACGTGGCCGCGACGATGGGCGTGGGCAAATTTCGCACCACGAGTACTTTGGACAGGCCGTCAAAGCCATTTACAGCTTGATTGGCGACACCACTGAGCACGGCTTTGTGTTCCGTGTTGATTTGGCGCTGCGTCCAAATGGCAACTCAGGCCCACCGGCGGTGTCGCTGGCAGCGCTAGAAGAATATTTACAGGTGCAAGGGCGCGAGTGGGAGCGCTTTGCTTGGCTCAAAAGCCGTATCGTTGCGCCCACGGCCAGCGTTGCCAGCCCGGCAGTGAAAGCGCTGCGCGCGGTAGTGTTGCCATTTGTATTTCGCCGCTACCTTGATTACAGCGTGTTTGACGCCCTGCGCGCACTGCACCGGCAAATTCGTGACCATGCCGCCAAGCGCAGCGCCGGCCGACCTGAACGCGCCAACGACGTCAAGCTCTCGCGCGGTGGTATCCGTGAGATTGAATTTACCGTGCAGCTGCTGCAGGTGGTGCGCGGCGGCCAGTTTCCGGAGCTGCGTCGGCGCCCCACGCTCGAAGCCCTGCAGCGCTTGGCCGAGGCCGGGCTGATGCCCGCGCAGACCGCCGAGGCGCTGGCCCATGCCTACACTTTTTTGCGTCGCGTTGAGCACCGCATTCAGTATTTGGACGACCAGCAAACCCACATCTTGCCAACGCGCGACGACGACCTAGGCTGGATTGCCCAAAGCCTAGGCTACGCCGACAGTTGTGATTTTTTGCACCAGCTAGACGCGCACCGTGAACTGGTGGCGCAAGAGTTTGACACCCTGTTGGGGGGTAACGATACAAAGCCATGCCAGAGCGGCGGCTGTGGTGGGCAAAAAACCAGCGACAGCGTTCCGCCCGAGCTGCAATTACTGCTAGAAACCCTGCCGCCACTGCTGCGCGAGCGTGTCGCCGAATGGCGCAATCACGCACGTGTGCTGGCGCTGCGCGACGAAGCGCGCACCCGCTTGCTGCGCGTAGTCCAGCGCACTGGGCAGTGGGTGCAAGAAGGTTTGGTCAGCGAAGCTGCCGCTGTCCGCCTAGTGGACTGGCTTGAACCTTTGCTGCGCCGCGAAAGTTATTTGGCGCTGCTGCTAGAGCGCCCTGCTGTGCATGAGCAAATGCTGCACCTACTGGGTGCGGCGCGCTGGTCGGCGCGTTATTTGTTGCAGCACCCCGGCGTGATCGATGAGCTGGCCGGCAGCGCACTGCTGTCCGAGCGCTTTGTCGCAGCCGACTTTGAGCGCGATTTACAGCTGCGTTTGGTTTCGGTGCGATCGACGCAGGAGGATGACACTGAAACCTTGCTCAACTTGCTGCGTCGCGCCCACCATGCCGAAACCTTTCGCACCCTGGCGCGCGATGTGGAGGGGCGCATTACTGTCGAACAAGTGGCTGATGATCTGAGCGCGTTGGCTGACAGCGTGCTGCGCATTACCGCGCAGTGGTGCTGGAGCCGCCTAAAAAATCGCCACCGTGACGAGCCGCAGTTCGCCATCATTGGCTACGGCAAGCTGGGCGGCAAAGAGTTGGGCTATGGCAGCGACTTGGACATCGTGTTTGTCTTTGATGACGATGACGAACGCGCCCCCGAGGTCTACGCCGCCTTTGTCCGCAAGCTGATCAACTGGCTGGCGGTCAAAACCGGCGAGGGTGATTTGTTTGAAATTGACACTGCCCTGCGCCCCAATGGCAGCTCCGGCTTGCTCGTGACCAGCTTTGACGGCTTTGCCAACTATCAACAGCAGCGTGGCAGCAACACCGCGTGGACGTGGGAACACCAAGCTATGACACGCGCGCGCTTTGTGCTGGGTAGCGAGGCGCTGCGCACGCGCTTTGACGCAGTGCGCGAGGCGGTTATTAGTGCGCCCCGTGATGCAGCGGCGCTGCGCCAAGAAATTGTTGCCATGCGCGAACGCGTGCGTCAAGCCCACCCGGTGCGCAGCGATAAATTTGACGTTAAACACAGCCCCGGTGCCATGGTGGATGCAGAATTTGCCGTGCAATATTTGGTGCTGTCGCAGTCGGGTATGTACCCGCAATTGCTCGGCAATGTTGGCAATATCGCCCTGTTGCAACGCGCTGAAGAAACCGGCTTGCTGCCCGCTGGCGTGGGCAATGCAGCGGCGGCGGCCTATCGCCAACTGCGCAGCGTGCAGCACAAAGCGCGGCTGGATGAGGCATCACTGGAGGTCGAACCTGCCACGTTAGAGCCAGAACGTCGTGCAGTGCTGGCGCTGTGGGTGGCGGTGTTTGGTGATGCCGCTATGGCGGCTTGAAAGTGTCAGGGACAAACCCAAGGCTAGGATGCAACATAATTCGCTCACCACTACGCCATGAACCTCATTGCCCTCAACATCGAGTCTATTCAACTGGGTCAGCCGCTGCCCTTTGCGCTGCGTGCCTCCAGTGGCGCTTTGCTGGCAAGAAAAGGCTATGTCATCCGTTCGCGCGAGGAGCTGGAGTCGCTGATTACGCGCGGCGTTGAGCTGTGCATTGACACCAGCGAATCCGGCGACAGCCACCGCCACTATTTGTCGCAATTGCAAGGCTTGTTGCTGTCAGACAAATCCTTGGGCCATATCGCTGCCGTCAAGCTGGCTGTTGCTGCCCCTATCCCGCGCGGAGGCACCCTTGGTGGCATACCCGATTGGTCAGAGCAGCAAATGCGCGCCACGCAGCTGCTGCGCTCACCCCAGTCGGCTGATTTCAGTACACGTTTTTGGGCGTTGCATGAAGACTTGGTGCAATCAAGCCAGCAGGTCCCCGACGCTACGCTGCTGTCGTTGGTGCATATCTCAGCGCAAGAAACCCAGATGTACAGCGCCACGCACAGTATGTTGGTCGCTTGTGTCTGCATGATTGTGGCGCGCGGCACGCTGCGTTGGCCTGACGAGCAAGTGCGGCGCGTGGGCTGCGCCGCTTTGGGTATGAACTTGTCGATGACCGAACTACAAGACAGGCTGGCATTACAGATCGAGCCCTTGGATGCTGCGCAGATTGCGGCGGTTGAAAGCCATGCTCTGCGATCAGCCGACTTGCTGTGCGGGCAGGGCATTGACGACCCCGTGGTGCTAGATGCCGTGCGCCAGCACCACCATCGCACGCCCGGCACCCTGGCAGACAAGACCGAAACCCAGCAAATTGCACGCTTGCTACAGCGCGCCGATATTTTTGCCGCCCGCTTGGCTCCGCGCGCTGCGCGCACACCCATGCCGGTGACCGCCGCCATGCAGGCCTGTTATTACGACGAAGAGCAGCAAGTAGACCAAACCGGCATGGCCATTGTCAAAGCGCTGGGCATTTATCCGCCGGGAGCGTTGGTGCGCTTGGCTAGCCAAGAGATAGCACTGGTGCTTAAACGCGGCGGTTCGGCCACCACGCCGCGTGTTGCCGTATTGCTCAACCGCGACGGCCTGCCCCCTGGCGAAATGATTCCACGCGACACGGCAGTGGCCACCTGGAAAATCACTGGCCCCGTCGCGCAGCGCGACGTGCGCGTTAACGTTTCGCTAGAACGCCTGCTGGCGATGATCTGAGCGTATACAGGCATTGCGGCGACAGGTATGCACGCATCTGCCCCTGAATTTAGCAGTTTGATAATATCGCTGCTTTAAGCGGCAAGCTCCAGTATTTAGCCGCAAGCACTGCCGCGTAATTCAATGCGGCGATAGCTACGGCTATTTCTTTAACTGGGCCGATACATAGGATGTGAACAGGTAAGGCCCAAAACGACGGATGCTGCGCATCTGGCGCTTTACCTACCCGCCCTGAACTGCGGGGTTTCACACGCATTCTGATGGCTTCCTCTTCTCAAACGACTCCACGCGGAATGCGCATTCAGATCCGCCTTGTCCTGGGATTTGGACTGTTGATTGTCATGATGCTGGTCATGGTGGCTGTGGGCTTTATGGGTCTGACCAGCGTGTCGAACAGCAATAAGCACTTGATTGAGCAAGACTGGGTCAAGGCCGAAGCGGCCAATACCTTGAGTTCGATTGCGCTGGCCAATGGGCGGCGTACTGTCGAAGTGCTCACCGCTCCCAATGATGCCCACCGTGCCAAGATGCGCGCAGAAATCGTCGGCGCGCGCGATGCCTTCGTCAAAGCCTTCAAAACTTTGCAAGATATGGTGGAGTTGCCAGAAGCTCGGGCGCTGCTCAAGCAGGCAGAAGAAGCGCGTGGACGTTACGTCATCTCGCAGGCGAAATTTAATACTTTGGTGGACGAGGGGCGTCTTGATGAGGCTGCCGTTGAGCTTAATCAGCACACGTTGCAAGAGCTTAATTCGGTGCAATCCAAAGTCGATGCACTGGCCCAGGCCGAGCGCCGCGCGGTGGTCGAAAGCGGCACCCGCACTGCCGCTGAGGCAGGCACCGCGCGCCTGATTTTGCTGGCGCTGGGTGGTGCTGGGTTGCTGTGCGGATTGGTGCTGGCAGTGCGCATAACGCGCTCTATCGTTGTTCCCTTGATGTCTGCGGTGCAGGTGGCGCAGGCGGTGGCAGCGGGCGACCTGACCAGCCGTGTTGAGGTGCGCACCAGGGACGAAACGGGCCTGTTGATGCAGGCACTTAAAGACATGAACGCAAGCCTTGCAAGCATTGTTGGCAATGTGCGCGTCAGTAGCGACACCATTGCCACGGCTACCAGCCAAATTGCGGCAGGTAACCTCGATTTGTCTTCACGCACTGAGCAGCAGGCCAGCGCGCTGGAGCAAACTTCGGCTGCAATGCACGAGCTGGCCAGCACGGTGAAGCAAAATTTTGACAGTGGTAAGCACGCCAACGAGCTGGCCGAATCAGCCTCGCAGGTGGCCATTAAAGGCGGCACCGTGGTGGCCGAAGTAGTACACACCATGGAGGCTATCAATGCCTCATCACGCAAAATTGCCGACATCATTAGTGTCATTGATGGCATTGCGTTTCAGACCAACATCTTGGCCTTGAACGCTGCGGTGGAGGCGGCGCGGGCTGGCGAGCAAGGGCGCGGTTTTGCGGTGGTGGCATCTGAAGTGCGCAGCTTGGCTGGACGCTCGGCCACAGCGGCCAAAGAAATTAAAGGTTTGATTGATGCCTCGGTGGACAACGTCAGCCGAGGTTGCACCTTGGTGGAGCAGGCCGGCAGCACCATGGATGAAATTGTTGTCAGCGTGCGCCGGGTGGCCAACATCATGGGTGAAATTAGCTTGGCCAGCCAAGACCAGACCGATGGCATCGAACAAATCAACCAAGCGATGACGCAGATGGATCAAGTCACGCAGTCAAACGCCGCGCTGGTAGAAGAAGCCGCTGCCGCAGCCCAAGCCCTAGAAAGCCAAGCGCAGTCGCTGGTGCGCGCTACCAGCGTGTTTCGCCTTGATGCGGCATAAGTCGGGTCATGCCAAATGTTTGCCGACGATGCCGGCCAGCTCGAACATGGTGATTTGCGGCTTGCCAAACACCGGCAGCAGTTGCGCATCGGCGTTGATGGCGCGCTTGTTGGTGCTGTCTTGCAGGCCATGCGCTTTGACGTAGTCCCAGACCTTTTTGATGACTTCGGTGTGCGCCACCGGCTCGGTGCCAATCACGGCGGCCAGGGCTGCGCTGGGCTGCTTGCCCGCTGCTGGTTTGCGCGGCGCTTTAGCGGCAGTGGTTTTAGCGGCCGTTTTTTTGGTAGCAGCAGTTTTAGTGCCTTTTTTGGCTGCAGCGCTTACTGCGCCTGCGCTTGTAGCTCCTGATTTAGTAGCTTCAGCGGCAGTCTTGCGCGGGGGGAATTTGCTTGGGGCAAACTCAAAGCCGACCTTGCCGGCCTGGGCATCCCACGCCAAATGCGCCTTGAAAGCGCGGCGCGTGCGCAGGCTGACGAACTTGTCCAGTAGGTCGGTTTTGCCGGTTTCCAGCAGCTTGGTGACTTGCTCGCGCTCGATCGGTTGCTGCAGGATGACTTTGCCGGTCTTGAATTTGCAGCTGGGCGTGGGCTGGGCGTGCGTGGGCACGGCTTTACTACAAACATAGTTGCTGCCGTGCTCGTGTACCGGCGCGCCACAGGCGGGGCAGGAGCCTAAGGAGGCATCGGTAAATTCGACCAACTCGCCCGATTCTTCGGCTTTTTTGTCGTCGCCAAAGTCAAATTCGAGTTTGTAGTTGTGCGCCTCCTCGTCGTACTTGAGCACGATGTCAGAGGTAAACGGCCAGCCCGCTTTAGAGCGAAAGCCCTCCAGTGGGCCAATTTTGTGTGTTGCCAGCAGCGCCTCGGCCTCGTTGGGCTCAAAGGTGCGCCCGGCGGGTGATTTGCCAAAGCTAAAGCCACAGCCCTCGCCGCCGTCTTTGCCCACGCAGGCGTAGCGGCGGTAGTTTTCTTTGACTACCCCGGCGCAGTTGGGGCAGGGCGCTTCAAGGCGCGCGTAGTCGCCGGGGATGGTGTCGCGGTCGTACTCTTTGGCTTTTTTGACCATGCGCTCGGTCATGGCAGCAATTTCTTGCATGAAGGTGGCGCGGGGCAGCAGACCCTTTTCCATTTGCGACAGCTTGTATTCCCACTCGCCAGTCAGGTCGGCACGGGCCAGTTCTTTGATTTCCAAGCCGCGCAGCAGCGTCATTAGTTGAAAGGCTTTGGCGGTCGGGATGATTTCGCGGCCTTCGCGCAGCATGTATTTTTCGGCCAGCAAGCCTTCGATGGTGGCGGCGCGGGTGGCGGGCGTGCCCAGGCCTTTTTCTTGCATCGCTTGGCGCATGGTTTCGTCTTCAATTTGCTTGCCAGCGCTTTCCATTGCGCCCAGCAGCGTAGCTTCAGAGTAGCGCGCCGGCGGCTTGGTTTTGAGCGCTTTGGCATCGACTTCGCTTGCCAACGGGCGCTCGCCCGGCTGCACCGGCACCAAGTTTTGGCCTTTGTCGCCTTCTTTGGCGTCGGGCACTTCGGCGGCGGTTTCTTTGCCGTAAATCGCCAGCCAACCGGGTTTGAGCCGGCTGTTTTTTGTTCTATACTGATGGTTGGT
>CAIRYF010000084.1 GCA_903882725.1 uncultured Simplicispira sp. | reverse complement strand
GCTGCCGCCGCGCGCGCCTTTCTTGATTGCGCCGACAGTAGAGGGCTTGCTGCTGTGCGACGAGGCTCTGGCCGATCCGCAGATCTTGAGGATGGATGCGGCGCTGGCCCTGTGTCGGCAGAAAAAAAAGAATGGCACCCCGGCCCTGACACGCTTGCTCGATAGGCTAGAGCCCGGTGGCCCACAGGGACAAGTGCAGCTTGGCTACACCTTGACTGTGCAGTTGCTCAATCTGTACCGCAAAGCCAATAAAGCAGATAAAGACTGGCAGATTGATGCCGAGCAGGTGACGGCGTTGCTGCAGCTCATCACGCAGGTGCAGCGCCCGGTGGTGCTGTATTTGACGGCCGATCATTTCGACTCGCTCGGGCCTATCGTTGAGGAGCTGCGCCACGACCCCGCCAACCTGATGCAGCTGCGTGATGGCAAGCCGCTGGAGTTGGGATATTTTGGCTATCGCATCATGCCGTGGACGATGCAGACTGACTTGGCCATTCCAGTCAATCATTACCGCGTTTTGGCGCTGCAATACATTGCGCAGCGCATTTTGGCGCTGCCCAAACCGGTGCAAAACCGCATTGCCGCCATCACCTTGGCGGGTGAGTTGCACCATATGTATCCCGACTTTGAAAACGGCATGGGCCGCTACCAAGACGTTCGGGTGACGGACTACAGCGCCGCTTCAGTGGCAGGGTTTCGCCAGTGGTTGCAACAGCAATACCGAGGCATTGCCGATTTGAATGCGCAAATGGGCTTTGCTTATGCCTCGTTTGACGAGGTGCCCGCGCCGTCAAAAGACATTCGCAAAGAGCCATTGCCCCATTTTGCCGAGCACTACGATGCTTTCGCCGACGGCATTTTGCCGCTGTCGGGCTGGCTCTGGGATCCACAGGGCAGCATTACGCAGCTCGATTTGTATGTGGATGGCCAGCGCGTAGGCCCGGTGCCGCGCGGCTTCAATCGCTTGGATGTGTACCGCGCTGATGCCGCCGTCCTCAGCCCCAACGTCGGTTATCGCTACGATTTTGATTACAGTGCCCTGCTGCCGGGACGCCACAGCGCGCAAATCGTGGCCGAGACCAGCAAAGGGCACCACGGCTTGGCCGAGGTTGAATTTGTGGTGGTGGCACGCGACCAAAGCCGCGCCTCTGGCAGTGCGCCCAATACGCTGTCGTGGCTCAAGGAAGCCAAGTCCATCCCAGGTGTGCGCTCTTGGTTGGATCTGCCGCGTGCCGGGCAAGACCTGTACTTCAACCCCTTGGCGCGCGATTGGAACCGCTACCGCAACTACCAAGTGCAGCAATTTTTGGCCGCCTTCCACCAAGTCGCCGTGCGCACTGGCTTGCCGGCGGACAAACTGTATTCGCACCAAATCGTGCCGCGCGCCAACTCCAGCTGGAACCACCAGCTGTTTGCCGCTGACGGCACCATTGCTGGCAACACCCCATGGAAGCAGGGACTCAATATGTATGGCGGCAGCACCAACAGCGATTGGATGCGCCGCTATTTAGCGCAAGAACGCATTACCGATTACGGCGTGCCCGAGTTCCATCCCCAGCAGTGGAAAAACCCAGGCGTGCATTTGGCGGCGCTGCAATCGCACTACCGCGGTGGTGCGCGTTTTGTCAGTCCATATAATTTTTCGCTGGT
>CAIRYF010000083.1 GCA_903882725.1 uncultured Simplicispira sp. | reverse complement strand
TTTGTGCAGCGCGCTGATGGTGTCGTAAAACTGCTCGCCGCCCTTGTCGTAGCGGCGCAGTTGCTGGCCCAGCACCTGCAACACGCGCGCATCGGTCAGCTCGGGCCACTGTTGCTGCTGGGCGGCCATGGCCAAGGTTTCTAGCGTATTGAGCAATCGGCGCGCATCGCCATCGGCATAGGCCACCAAACGCTCAATCGCTTCACTTTCGATAGCTACAAGCGCTTGCTGCGCTTGGGCTAGAGCCACAATTTGCTTCAAATCTACCGCAGACAAAGGCTCTAGCACGTACACCGCCGCGCGCGACAGCAAGGCGGAGTTGACCTCGAACGACGGGTTTTCGGTGGTGGCACCAATGAAGGTGAACAACCCGCTTTCGACGTGCGGCAAAAACGCATCCTGCTGGTTTTTGTTGAAGCGATGCACCTCATCGACAAACACAATCGTCTGCTGCGCCAGCAAGCCAGCGCGCGCCGCTTCGGCGCGCTCAACCGCCTCGCGGATGTCTTTGACACCGCCCAGCACCGCGCTGATGCTGATGAATTGCGCATCAAACGCCTCGGCCATCAAGCGGGCAATGGTGGTTTTGCCAACACCGGGCGGGCCCCACAAAATGCAGCTGTGCGGCCGGCCCGACTCAAACGCCAAGCGCAGCGGCGTGCCCGGCCCCAGCACCTGCTGCTGGCCCACCACCTGCGCCAGCGTGCGCGGGCGCAGGCGCTCGGCCAATGGTTGGTGGGCGGGGAATGTCAAAAAACGCTCAAACCATGCTCAGGGCTTGAGCACATCGGCACCCGCAGGCGGCTGAAACTTAAAGGTCTCTGCTGGCAACGCCGTCAACGCTTGCATCTGAGTAAAACGAAGCAGCGAACGCTGGCCAAAGCTGTCCAAAATATCCAGCGCTGCCAGTTGCTCGCCCGCAAAACCGACGCGCACGCTTTGCAGCGCGCCATCTTTGCTTTTAGGGCGTGCCAACACCCACTCCAAGCCGTCTTCTGCGGGGGCGGATTCGAGGGTGAATTCGGCGCGCAACGCTTTCAGGTCAGCCGCTGAGGTCAACAGCGCCGCTGGCGTACTGCCCAGCGCCTGGGCTTGGGCGCGCTGGGTGACTTGGTTCAAATCGACGTCGTACAACCACAGCGTGTGGCCGTCAGCGACGATGGTTTGCTCGAACGGTTTTTGGTAGACAAATTTGAAGCGCCCCGGGCGCTGAAAGGCAAAACTGCCACTGGACGTTTTGCTGCGCCCGGCTTTGCCGTCCTTGGGTGGCGATGTCACCACCTGCGTGAATTGGGCCTGGCCTGCTTGCGACCGCGCCATGAAGTATTCAAGGCTTTCTAGGCCTCCAGCCCTTACCAGCTGTGCGCTAGCAGCTATTAAAATAGTAGTAATTATTTTTTTCATACATCGCTGTTAGGTGCTGGCACCAGTATCTCGCGCTGACCGCTGTCGAGTACCGCGCTGACAATTCTGTCTTTTTCCATCTCTTCCAGCAGACGGGCAGAGCGGTTGTAGCCAATTCTGAGCTGGCGCTGCAAATGGGCAATGGTGGTCTTGCGGTCGGTCAGCACCACCTCCACCGCCTGCTGATACATCGGGTCTGAGCCACTGTTGGCACCGCCCTCGTCAATGCCATAACTGTCCCAGCGCCGCTCAACGCTCACGCCTTTAAGCACACCGTGGATGTAATTGGGCTTGCCCCGGCTCTTGAGATACGTCACCACGCGGTGAACCTCCTCGTCTGACACAAAGGCACCATGCACGCGCACAGGCAAATCGCTGCCGCCAGCCATGTAAAGCATATCGCCCACACCCAACAGCGCTTCTGCACCGGTTTGGTCGATGATGGTCAGGCTGTCCGTTCGGGTAGACACCTGAAACGAAATGCGCGTTGGGATATTGGCCTTGATCAGGTCAGTAATGACATTGGGGCTGGGGCGCTGTGTAGCCAAAATCAGGTGAATGCCCGCAGCGCGCGCCTTTTGCACCAAGCGGGCAATCAGCTCCTCGATGCGCTTGCCCACCACAATCATCAAGTCAGCCAGCTCGTCAATGACGATGACGATATGCGGCAGGTGCTCCAGCCGCTCGGGCAAACCAGGCAGGCCGGGCAAATCGGCCATATCAGCCAGATCGGGCTTGCCAATGGGTGCCTCGCGCGCAGCAGCAGCCATTTCACTCACCTTGGCGTTGTAGCCAGCCAAGTTGCGCACACCCAGTTTGCCCATGAATTTGTAGCGCCGCTCCATCTCGGCAGCGCACCAGTTCAGGCCATACGCAGCCTTCTTCATGTCAGTGACTACGGGTGCCAACAAATGTGGAATCCCCTCGTAGACCGACATCTCCAGCATCTTGGGGTCAATCAGCAACAGACGCACATCTTTGGCTTCGGCCTTGTAGAGCAGCGACAAAATCATCGCGTTGATACCGACCGACTTGCCCGAGCCGTTGGTGCCCGCCACCAGCACATGGGGCATTTTGGCCAAATCAGCCACCACCGGGTTGCCCACAATGTCCCGGCCCAAGCCTATGGTCAACAAACTGGGGCTGTCTTGGTAGGCTGGCAAGCTCAAAATTTCACCCAGCTTGATGGCTTGGCGCTTGGCGTTGGGCAGCTCTAACGCCATAGTGCTTTTGCCTGGAACACTTTCAACCACACGGATTGACGCCAAGCTCAGGGCGCGCGCCAAGTCTTTGGCCAAACCCGCAATATGCACGCTCTTGACGCCATCGGCCAGCTCGATGCTGTAGCGCGTAATTACCGGGCCTGGTGTGGCTGCCAGCACCCGCACTTCCACACCCAAATCCTTGAGTTTTTTCTCAATCAGGCGGCTGATCATTTCTAGCGTTTCTGGATCAACGCTTTCCTGTGGCGGCGCAACGCTATCGAGCAGCGTTAACTGGGGCAGGGCACCCTCACGCCGAGGAGTACACGCAGCTGTAAGGCGATTTTTGGCAAGCGGCGCACTGGCACCACGGCTGACCGCCTTCCTCGCAGGCGCGGGCGCAGGGGCCACAGCAGGGGCCAAAGTACGTGCCGCCATCGGCTCCGCACCAGGTATGGGCGCTTCTGGCGGTAGCGGCGTATCCAGCGCTGTATGGAGCTGCGTATCAAACAGCACCGGCTCAGTGGTGCGCAGCGGCTGTGCGTGCAGCACCTCACTCTCGCTGCGCTCTTCCTTGACTGCGCCTTCGCGTTGCAGGGCTGCGCGCTTGCCCACGGCCACGTCCTCGGCCACCTCGCGCCAAGTGCGGCGCCACTGCATTAAATTGTCAATATAGCGGCCCACCACTTCGGCCACATGGCTCCAAGAAAAACGAAACACCAGTCCAGCGCCAGCCACCGCCACGGCAATCGCCAACAAGCCCGATCCGGTAAAGCCCACCCACTGCATCGCCAGCGGGCCAACCACATAGCCCAGCACACCACCGGCGTGGCCGGGCAAAAAACCCTCAAAACGGTACATACGCGACCACTCCAGCCCAGCGCTGGCCCCTAGCAACAGCGTTAAACCGAACCAAAACAAAATACGCTGACGCAACAAAAACAGCATCGTGTCCTTCTTGAGGCTCTGCGCATTGGGCTGACCCGTGCGTATCCAACGTGCCAGCGAACTGAGCCAAGCGCCCGCGCCCGCTGCCACACACCACCACGCAGAAAAGCCAAAAGCAAAGTAGCTGGCATCGGCCAACCAAGCGCCCACCCGTCCGCCCCGATTGGCAGTGGCCGCAGACGATACAGCGCCTGACGTGGACCACGCAGCGTCTGAGGGGGCATAACTGACAAGCGCCAGCGACCAAAAAATCAGCGCCAACAAAGCCAGTATCAGCACGACTTCGTGGCCAAAACGGGCAAATCCAGAGCGCGGCGCTGCCTTGTCGCCCGAGGAAACATTCAAGGTGTTAAAGGAATAGGTCATAAATGTGCCGCCGAAGCTTACCCGAAGCCCGCAGCCCCAAAGGGGCAAGGCACCCACTGTCAATGACAGGCACTTGGTTAATACTTAGGCTCCACTGTTTACACCGTTTATCTACGCGCACGCTCTATGACCACACCACAACACGCCAAAGTCCTCATCCTCGGCTCTGGCCCTGCCGGCTACACCGCTGCCATCTACGCTGCCCGCGCCAACCTCAACCCCATGCTCATCACCGGCATGGCCCAAGGCGGCCAGCTGACCACCACCACCGAAGTCGATAACTGGCCTGCTGACGTCAACGGTGTGCAAGGCCCCGAGCTGATGCAGCGCATTTTGCAACACGCCGAGCGCTTTGAGGCAAAAATTGTTTTTGACCATATTAATCAGGTGGATTTCAGCCAGCGCCCATTCACTTTGACCGGCGACAGCGCCACCTACACCTGCGACGCATTGATCATCGCCACCGGTGCCTCGGCCATGTATTTGGGCCTGCCATCTGAAACCGCGTTTATGGGCCGGGGTGTATCGGGCTGCGCTACCTGCGACGGTTTTTTCTACCGCAACCAAGATGTCTGCGTGGTGGGCGGGGGCAACACCGCTGTCGAAGAAGCGCTGTACCTTTCGGGCATTGCCCGCACCGTCACACTGATCCACCGACGCGACACGTTCAAGGCCGAGCCCATTCTGGTGGACAAGCTGATGGAGCGCGTCGCCGAAGGCAAAATCGTCCTTAAAACCTTCCACACGCTGGACGAGGTACTGGGCGACGCCAGCGGCGTCACCGGTGTGCGCATCAAACACACGCAAAGCGGCCAGACCGAAGACTTGGTGCTGCACGGCTGCTTTATCGCCATCGGCCACGCACCCAACACCGGTATTTTTACCGGCCAGTTGGCCATAGAAAACGGCTACATCGTCACCCAAGGTGGCCTCAAAGGTTTTGCCACGCAAACCAGCGTCCCTGGCATTTTTGCGGCGGGCGACGTGCAAGACCACATCTACCGCCAAGCCATCACCAGCGCTGGCACCGGCTGCATGGCAGCGCTGGACGCGCAGCGCTTTTTGGGCCAATAAGCGCCCCAAAAGCACACGCTATAATCGACGGCTTTGCTCAAAACTGGCCCCGCGCCAGTCAGCGGCAAATGGGGTTACCGCCACCCTCTCATGGCGAGGTGAGGTTTGCGCCCAGCGTGCAGACCGTTCAAAAATATCGGAGTGTCCGCATGGCACGCGTATGTGAAATCACGGGCAAAAAGCCCATGGTGGGAAACAATGTTTCCCACGCCAACAACAAGACCAAGCGTCGTTTTCTGCCTAACCTGCAGTACCGCCGCTTCTGGGTGGAAACAGAAAACCGTTGGGTGCGCCTGCGCATCTCGAACGCCGGTTTGCGTCTGATCGACAAAAACGGTATTGATTCTGTGCTCGCAGACCTGCGCGCACGTGGCCAGGCTTAAGGAGAACCACCATGGCAACCAAAGGCGGACGCGACAAAATCAAGCTGGAATCGACTGCAGGTACGGGTCATTTCTACACCACCACCAAAAACAAAAAGACAATGCCCGAGAAAATGCTGATCATGAAATTTGATCCAAAAGCTCGCAAGCACGTCGAGTACAAGGAAATGAAGCTGAAGTAATTCGGTCTTTGCGACTTTGAGACTTTGCTTTCAGCAAAAACCGCCTACGCAGTCACCTGCTAGGCGGTTTTTTTGTGCCCTGCGCTGATAAAAATAATAGCTACCAGCGCTTGTATTTAGGCACTTTCAAGGCACTTTAACCCTGAAAGCCTTTAAAAACGCGCGCTAGCAGCTATCATTTTTTAAGCGTTCTTAAATTTTCTTTGCCCAGATAGCGGCAAAAAATCCATCGGTGTGGTGAATATGCGGCCACAGGCGCAGGTAGCGCGTGCCGCTGTCGCCGCCGCTGCACAGGCCCGCCGCGCCGTCGACCTTCAGCTGCGCCAGCACTTGGCCCGCGTCCAGCGGCTCAAAGTCGGGGTGGGCGGTGGCAAAGGCTTCGGCAATGGCTTCGTTTTCTTGCGGCAGCACGCTGCAAGTGGCGTAAGCCAAACGGCCCCCGGCCTTTACCAGGCGCGCGGCACTGGCCAAAATCGCCGTCTGCTTGGCGACCAGCTCTTGCACCGCTTTGGGCGACTGGCGCCATTTCAAATCCGGGTTGCGCCGCAGCGTGCCTAAGCCCGAGCACGGTGCATCGACCAGCACCCGGTCAATCTTGCCGCTCAGGCGCTTGACGCGGTCGTCGCGCTCATGGGCAATCGCGGCGGGGTGGACGTTGGACAAACCGCTGCGCTTCAAACGCGGGCCGAGTGCATCGAGCCGGTGGCCGGACACGTCAAACGCATACAACCGCCCGGTGCTGCGCATGGTGGCGCCAATCGCCAGCGTCTTGCCGCCCGCGCCAGCGCAAAAGTCCACCACCATCTCGCCGCGCTTGGCGTCCAGCAGCAGCGCCAGCAATTGCGAGCCTTCGTCCTGCACCTCGATAGCGCCGCGCACAAACGCCGGCAACTTGGCCAGCGCCGGTTTGCCCTCGACGCGCAAGCCCCACGGCGAATACGGCGTGATTTCAGATTTGATAGCTGCTTGCGCAAGCTCCTTCTGCACATCGGCGCGTTTTTCCTTCAACACGTTGACGCGCAAGTCCAGCGGCGCACTGCCCGACAGCGCCTGCACCAACGGCCAAAAGCCGTCGCCCAGTTGCGTCTTCAAAGGCTGCACCAGCCACTCGGGCAGGTTGTGGCGGTGGCGCTCCAGCAGCTCGTCTTGCACCACGTCGTCGCACATCTCCAGCCATTGCAGTTCGCGGTCGTTCAGTCCGGCCTTCAAAAAATCGCGCTCGCCGTGCAGCGCTTTCGGGTTTTTACGGCGCGCTTCTTCGTCCTGCCAATGGGCAAAACCCAAGATGGCCAAACGCCGCTCTTTGGGCCCGGAGCCGGACGGTGCCATGTGCTCAAACAGCAGCTTTTTGCGCAGCACCGTATAGACGGTCTCCGCCAGCGCCGCGCGCTCGCGTTGCCCCAGGCCACGGTTGTCGCGGAAAAACCGCGAAACCACCATGTCGGCCGGGTGTTCAAAAGTAAGGGTGAGCCTGACGAGTTCAGCGCAGGCATTGATTAAGACGTTGGGATGCATAGCGGGCGATTGTCCCACTGTGCCACCCACTACCCCAATGAACCGCATGAACTTTGCTGACACCCCCTGCC
>CAIRYF010000082.1 GCA_903882725.1 uncultured Simplicispira sp. | reverse complement strand
CGGCCCCGCCAGATTGCCATGTACTTGGCCAAAGAGCTGACACAAAAAAGCCTGCCCGAAATTGGCGAGCTGTTTGGCGGACGCGATCACACCACTGTGCTGCACGCGGTGCGCAAAATTTCTGCCGAACGCCTGCAGCTCATTGAGTTGAACCAGCAACTGCATGTGCTGGAGCAAACCCTTAAAGGGTAAGCGGGTAAGCGCGCGTTTGTCCATCCCCAGCGGGCGGTTCAACGGGCAAAATATCCGGCGCCGGCAGCGCCCCTTTCACACTGACACCCCCCCATACCACAGACTGAAGAGACTGACATGATCGTTTTGAAGGCTCCCCAAGACAAAGTGCTCGCGGTTTTGCAATCGGTGGCCGGCATCGTTGAGCGCCGCCACACACTGCCTATCTTGGCCAACGTTTTGCTGCGCAAAACCGGCAATGCTTTGCAGTTCACCACCAGCGACCTCGAAATCCAAATCCGCACCACCGCAGAACTCGGCGGCGACACCGGCGATTTCACCACCACGGTGAACACGCGCAAGCTGATCGACATCCTGCGCTCGATGCCGTCGGACCAAACCGTCAGCCTTGAATCGAGCCAAGACAAGCTATTGCTCAAAGGCGGCAAAAGCCGTTTCACACTGCAAGCCATGGCCGCCGAAGACTTTCCGCTGGTGCAAGAAGCTGCCAGCTTTGGTCCAACTTTCAGCGTGCCGCAAAAGGCGCTGAAAAGCCTGTTGGGCCAAGTTGCCTTTGCCATGGCGGTGCAAGACATTCGCTACTACCTGAATGGCATTTTGTTTGTCGCTGAAGGCAAGCAACTGAGCCTGGTCGCTACCGACGGCCACCGCCTGGCCTTTGCCAGCGCCATGCTCGATATTGAAGTGCCCAAGCAAGAAGTCATCTTGCCGCGCAAGACCGTGATTGAGCTACAGCGCCTGCTCAGTGACGCCGACGGTGCGATTGAAATGTGCTTTGCCAACAACCAAGCCAAGTTTAGTTTTGGTGCGATGGAATTTGTCACCAAGCTGGTCGAAGGCAAATTCCCCGACTACAACCGGGTGATTCCGCGCAACCACCACAACAGCATCACACTGGGGCGCGCGCCGCTGCTGGCGTGCCTACAGCGCACCGCCATCATGACCAGCGACAAATTCAAGGGCGTGCGCCTGAATGTGGAGCCTGGCACTTTGCGGGTGGCCAGCAACAACGCCGAGCAAGAAGAAGCGGTGGATGAACTCGACATCGACTACAGCGGCGACACCATCGAGATTGGTTTTAACGTCACCTATCTCATCGACGCCTTGACCAGCATGGCCCAAGACATGGTCAAAGTGGACTTGGCCGACGGCAACAGCTCGGCGCTGATGACCATTCCGGGCAACGACAGCTTCAAATACGTCGTGATGCCGATGCGTATTTAAGCCGGACTACCACGCCACTGCGCCACCGCGCCACCGCGCTATTTGCTATCATTAAAATAGCTACATCCGCACGCTGAATAAGGGCTTGCGGCACTTTTGACCCATAAAACCCTGGAAGCTTTGGCTTCCATGCATTGCCAAGGCCAATCATGACCGCTGAAATCCAATTGCCCGAGCCCGAAGAAACCGGCGGCAACACCTCCGCCCAACCCAAGATCGATGCCCACCAAGTCGGTGCCAGCGAAGGCTATGGCGAAAGTGCAATCACGATTTTGGAAGGTCTCGAAGCGGTGCGTAAACGCCCTGGTATGTATATCGGCGACACCTCTGACGGCACTGGCCTGCACCATTTGGTGTTTGAAGTGGTGGACAACTCCATCGACGAAGCACTGGCCGGGCATTGCGACGACATCGTTGTCACCATCCATTCTGATAATTCGGTTTCCGTCACTGACAACGGGCGCGGCATTCCGACTGGTGTAAAGATGGACGACAAGCACGAACCCAAGCGCTCGGCGTCTGAGATTGCGCTGACTGAGCTGCACGCTGGCGGCAAGTTCAACCAAAACAGCTACAAAGTTTCAGGCGGCCTGCATGGTGTGGGCGTCTCGTGCGTCAACGCGTTGTCCAAAATGCTGCGCCTGACAGTGCGCCGTGAAGGCAAGATGCACGTGCTGGAATTTAGCCGTGGCTTTGTGCAAAACCGTCTCATCGAAGTAATTGGTGGCATCGAAGTGTCGCCCATGAAAGTGGTGGGCGACACCGAAAAACGTGGCACTGAAGTTCACTTTTTGCCCGACACCGACATATTTAAAGAAAATAACGATTTTCACTATGAAATTTTGGCCAAGCGCCTGCGCGAGCTTTCGTTTTTGAACAACGGCGTGCGCATTCGCCTGAAAGACGAGCGCACTGGTAAAGAAGACGACTTTTCTGGTGCTGGCGGCGTGCGCGGCTTTGT
>CAIRYF010000081.1 GCA_903882725.1 uncultured Simplicispira sp. | reverse complement strand
CGCCCCTTTCTTGGCTGAAAGGGGCGTTTATTTAAGTAAAAACAGCCTCTAGCACTTACACAATAAGCGTTAGTAGCTATTAAAAACAGAGCATTTTCATCGACAAAAATGCCCACTTAGGAGACCTTCAGCGTGAATTTCGACCTCTCCGAAGAACAACAAGCCTTTGCCGCCACAGCGCGCGCCTTTGCCCAAGCCGAGCTGGCCCCGCACGCCGCGCACTGGGATGCCGAGTGCATCTTCCCCAAAGAAGCCATTGCCAAAGCCGGTGAATTGGGCTTTTGCGGCCTGTACGCGCCCGAAAACGCTGGCGGCTTGGCCTTGCCGCGCCTGGACGCCACCATGGTGTTTGAAGAAATGGCCGCCGTCGATCCATCGACCACGGCGTTTATCACCATCCACAACATGGCCACCTGGATGCTGGGCACTTGGGCGACTGACGCGGTGCGCGAGCACTGGGGGCCGCTTTTGACCACCGGTGAAAAGCTGGCCTCGTACTGCCTGACCGAAGCCGGTGCTGGCTCGGATGCTGGCTCGCTCAAAACCCGCGCCGAGCGCGTTGGCGGCGAGTACGTCATCAACGGCAGCAAAGCGTTTATCTCGGGCGCCGGCGCCACCGACGTGCTGGTGCTCATGGCACGCACGGGCGACGCGGCCTCGGGCGCAGGCGGCATCAGCGCCTTTGCCGTGCCGGCCGACCTGCCGGGCATCCACTACGGCAAAAAAGAAGAAAAAATGGGCTGGAACAGCCAGCCCACGCGCACCATCAGTTTTGACAATGTGCGCATCCCAGCAGATCACTTGCTGGGCCGCGAGGGCGAGGGCTTCAAAATTGCCATGAAGGGTCTGGACGGCGGGCGCATCAACATCGCCACCTGCTCCATCGGCGCGGCGCAAGGCGCGCTGGGCCACGCGCAGCAATATATGCACGACCGCAAACAGTTTGGCAAACCGATAGCGAGCTTTCAGGCGCTGCAATTCAAGCTGGCCGACATGGCCACCGAGCTGGTCGCAGCGCGCCAAATGGTGCGCTTGGCTGCAGCCAAACTCGACGCCGGTGCGCCCGATGCGTCCACCTATTGCGCCATGGCCAAGCGCTTTGCCACCGACGTCGGCTTTAACGTCTGCAACGAGGCGCTGCAACTGCACGGCGGCTACGGCTATATCCGCGAATACCCGCTAGAGCGCCTGCTGCGCGATGCGCGTGTCCACCAAATTTTGGAAGGCACCAACGAAATCATGCGCGTCATCATTGCCCGGCGGATGCTGGACGGCGACGCGGTTGACCGCATTCGTTAAGTGTTAAGCACTTTTTACTGTAAAAAAGAGAGCTGCTAGCGCACGTATCTAAAGGGCTAGCGGCTGTTTTTATCCTTATTTTGATTCCATCCACCGGAGACAACAGCATGAAAATCGCATTTATCGGCCTCGGCCACATGGGCGGCCCTATGGCCCTGAACCTGCAAAAAGCCGGCCACAGCGTCAGCGCTTTTGACCTGTCCCAAGCCGCCTGCGACAAGCTGGCCGCCGACGGCGTGCAAATTGCCGCCAGCGCACAAGCTGCGGTGCAAGGTGCCCAAGCCATTGTCACCATGCTGCCCGCCAGCCAGCACGTCGAAGGCTTGTTTCTGGGCAGCAGCGGCCAAGACGGTCTGCTGTCGCACATTGCGCCTGGCGCGCTGGTGATTGACTCGTCCACCATTGCCAGCGCCACCAGCCAAAAAGTCGCCAAGGCCGCGCAAGCTGCTGGCATTGACTTCATCGACGCGCCGGTGTCCGGCGGCACCGGCGGCGCTATTGCCGGTACGCTGACCTTTATGGTCGGTGCCAGCACCGAGCAACTTGAACGCGCCCGTCCACTGCTCGAAAAAATGGGGGCCAACATCTTCCACGCTGGCAGCATCGGTGCCGGTCAAACCGCCAAAATTTGCAACAATATGCTGCTGGGTATCTTGATGGCTGGTACGTCTGAAGCCATCGCCTTGGGCGTGGCCAACGGCTTGGATCCCAAAGTGCTGTCAGAAATCATGCGCCGCAGCTCGGGCGGCAACTGGGCGCTGGAAAAATACAACCCCTGCCCCGGCGTGCAAGAAAACGTGCCGTCCAGCAAAGGCTACGCCGGCGGTTTTGGCACCGATTTGATGCTCAAAGACTTGGGCCTGTCACAAGAAAACGCCACCCAAGTCAAAGCCAGCACCCCGCTGGGCGGCTTGGCGCGCAACCTGTATGCGGCGCACAGCTTGGCAGGCAACGGCGCGCTGGACTTCTCCAGCATCATCAAGATGGTGCAAAAGGGCTAACGCCGCGCGATCCGCTCCCACGGCGGGTGCGCATCAGCCCCAGCATCACCGGGCGGGCCAAGGGTGGGGCAGTAAAAGGCCGTTTGACAACGGCCTTTTTATTGGCCTTTTTATTGGCCTTTTTATTGGCCTTTTTATTATTTTGCCATGTTAGATAATAGCTTTGGCTCGATCACCAAATTACGCACGCCATGGGCATGGTCTTCTTTAAATACATTATCTTGACACCACTGGCCCACAGTTTCAATATTTACTTTGGCAACCTTGGGGCGAACACTCCAAGATACGAAGAATGGCGAGCCTTTTTCGTTGTAGCCCGGGCCAGTAGTTGAGCCAGCATATTGGATGGCTTTGCCCATATTTTCTGGAATATACAGGGCTTGTTGGAAATTATTTTTTACGCCATGCGCGGTTAATTGTTTAAAATCTAATGCGCGAGCATCATTAACCAGCACAAAAACTTGGGTCTCAACCCGCAGCAATGGATTTTTTACAGAATTATGTAGACAGGCACCCAAAGTAGGGCCTGGGGTTACAGGTGCAGTAGAAAAAACGTAGTGCAATTCGATAGTGTCGCCAGTCGATAGGCTGCCGTGTTTGCTAGGGCAAATATTTTTGCTTACTGG
>CAIRYF010000080.1 GCA_903882725.1 uncultured Simplicispira sp. | reverse complement strand
AGCCGTCAACCAGCTGGCCGAGGCCTATCTGGAGCGCAAGCAAGCCGAGCGCAAAACCCGCATTCCGCACGAGCAGTACCCGCAAGAGCTGCAAAAAGTGCGCATGTACCTGGCCGACCGCAACGTCTTTGGCGTGGACTTGAACCCCGTGGCCGTGGAGCTGGCCGAAGTCTCGCTGTGGCTCAACGCTATTTATGGCGAGCAGGACGCCAGCGGCCAGCCCCTGCCGGCGCGCGTGCCGTGGTTTGGCTACCAGCTGTTTGCCGGCAACAGCCTGATAGGCGCGCGCCACCAGGTGTTCAACGCCGCCGCCCTCAAAAAAGGTGCCAAACCCGCTTGGTTTGATGAGCCCCCACGCCGCGCCACCGCCAGCGCCCCACGCCGGGCCGACGAAATCTGGCACTTTCTGCTGCCCGACCCCGGCATGGCCAGCTACGGCGACAAAGACGCCAAAAAGCTCTACCCCGCAGAGTTTGAGCAGCTCAAAACCTGGCGCAAAGCCTTCTGCGTGCCGCTCGCGCCGCACGAAGTGGCCCGCTTGCAGCAGCTTAGCCAGCGGGTCGATGAACTCTGGGCCGAGCACCGCACCGCCCTGGCGCGCGACCGCGCCCGCACCGAAGACCAGCTCGCCGTCTGGCCGCACGATATTCAAGCCAAATCGGCCTCTAGCGCTTATGCAGCAAGCGCAAGCAGCTATCAAAACAGTAGTGATGGCCGCGTCAGCCGCGCGCAGAAAGAAGCCATCCGCCAGCAGGGTTTGCTCAACGAAGACGGCGATCTGGCCACCCCGTTTCGCCGCCTGAAACTCGTCATGGACTACTGGTGCGCCCTGTGGTTCTGGCCCCTCACCCAAAGCCACGATCTGCCCAGCCGCGAACAGTGGTGGATGGAAGTGGGCGCCATTCTGGAAGGCAACGTCATCGACATCACGCCCCAGACCGGTCTGGACTTTGGCCAGCCCGCCACCGCCAGCGCCGATCTGGTGTTCCAGCAAGTGCAGCCCAACTTTGAGGGCTTTGACGACACCCAGCCCGAGCTGCGCGCCGCCACCCCCTCTGCCGCGCCCGGCAGTGCCGCCGCGCTGCACGACCGGCTGGGCCAGCTGCGCATCAGCAAGCTGCGCCAACACTTTGCCCGCGTGGCCGTGGTCGAGGCCATCGCCGAACAGCGCCGCTTCATGCACTGGGAGCTGTGCTTTGCCGACGTGCTGCTGGGCGCGCCCCCCGGCGCCGGGGGACAGGCAGCGCAGCGCGGCGGCGGCTTTGACCTGATATTGGGCAACCCGCCGTGGCTGAAGGTGGAGTGGAACGAATCGGGCATTCTGGGCGAGCGCAACCCGGTGTTTGCCGTGCGCAAAATCAGCGCGAGCGACTTGGCGAAGCTGCGCACCGAGGCGTTTGAGCGCTTTGCCGGCCTGCAAGCCGACTGGCTGCAAGAGCTGGAAGAGGCCGAGGGCACGCAAAACTTTCTCAACGCCGTGCAGAACTACCCGCTGCTCAAAGGCGTGCAAACCAATCTGTACAAATGCTTTATGCCGCTGGCCTGGGGCTTGAACAGCGCACAGGGCGTGGCCGGGCTGCTGCACCCCGAAGGGCCGTACGACGACCCCAAGGGCGGCAACTTGCGCGAGGCGGTGTATGCGCGGCTGCGGCGGCATTTCCAGTTTGTGAACGAACTGGCGCTGTTTTCCGAGGTTCACCACCTGACCAAATACAGCATCAACATTTACGGCCCCGCGCAAACTGCGCCGCGCTTTGACCAGTTGGCCAACCTGTTTGCGCCCGCCACCGTCGATGCCTGCTACCTGCACGACGGCACGGGAACGGTGGGCGGCTACAAAAACGAGGCTGGGCAATGGAACACCACCGGCCACCGGGAGCGCATCGTGCGCGTAGACGAAGCCGCGCTGGCTATCTTTGCCCAGCTTTACGACGAACCAGGCACCCCCGCCCGCCGCGCCCGCTTACCGGCGTTACATACGCAAGCGTTGAGTAGCGTTCTCAAAAAGTTCTCCCAATTTCCAACCCATTTCTTTGACAAAGAAGACCAATTCAGTGCAAACGAAATGTGGCATGAAACCAGGCAACAGGCTGATGGGACAATTAGTCGGCGGTTACCAGGAAATGGACGGTTTCCCTTTAGCCCGAGTGAGTGGATAGTCTCAGGCCCCCACTTTCACTTGGCCAACCCGCACAATAAGACGCCGCGAACCGTATGTACCGCGAATGGTCACTACGACTGTTGTGACTTGGGTGACTTGCCGGATGATTATTTGTCTCGGTCGAACTTTCTGCCGAGGGAAGACCGTTCGGAATACGTAAACAGGATACCTAAGGTCAGTTGGCTTGATTCGAGCACTGCTACGAGATTGCCAGCTACGAAATATCCTCGTCTGTTGTTCCGAAATATGCTCGCGGTCAGCACCGAGCGTACGCTCATTGCTTCGATTATTCCGCCTGGGGCCGCGAGCGTGCACGCCGTTTGGGCTAACGCGTTTCGCAATACAAAGTTGTGCGTTACCGCGCTAGCAGTAGCAGTATCCTTGCCTGCTGACTTCTATATAAAGTCGACCGGGCGTTCAGCGCTCTATCAATTGTGGACATATCTCCCGGACATTGGTTCTTTGACTCCAGCAATATGCCGTGCGTTAGCACTGAACTGTCTCACGACGCACTATGCGTCAATCTGGGAAGAGGTCTATGACCTTGACTTTGCCGACCAGCGCTGGAGCCAGCCAGGCAACCCGCGCCTGCCGCACGACTTCTGGCCCGCGCTCACCAGCACCTGGACACGCCACTGCGCCCTGCGCAGCGACTACGCCCGCCGCATGGCCTTGGTCGAAATCGACGTGCTGGTGGCCCAAGCCCTGGGCCTGACGCTGGCCGAGCTGCTGCTCATCTACCGCGTGCAATTCCCCGTCATGCAAGGCTACGAGCGCGACACCTGGTACGACGCCACCGGCCGCATCGTCTTCACCAACAGCAAAGGCCTGGTAGGCGTGGGCCTGCCGCGCAAGGGCGCCCCGAAAACGCCCCGCACCCGCATCACCACCCCCGACGGCAAGCTGCGCGAAGGCAACTTCGGCTGGGACGACCTGTGGGCCTACGCCAGCGCAGACGCCGGCGACACCGAAGCCACCCAAAAGCGCGGCGGCACCCCCAAAGTGCCGGACGCCACCACCATCACCCAATGGCTCATGGACGACACCCTGCCCGGCGGCCCGCGCGAAGTGCAGCGCACCTACACCGCCCCCTTCACCCGCGCCAGCCGCGAGGACGACTATCGCGTGGCGTGGGCGTTTTTTGAAAGCCATCAAAATGATTAATGGAGAAATGCAGCGGAATTTATTATATTTTAATTGATATTATCTCAAGTATTTTTAAATATTGCATGCAAAATTTTGATTTCAAAAGATTTTCGGATAAATATAAGAATAATAATGTTATTTCAATTGCTCAATATTGAAAATATAGGTGGAGCCGCTGTAATGGCAAATAAGTGGATGCTGGCTTGTGGAAATTTGCAAAATGCAAGTAGTTAATTTAATTTGTGCTTGATTAAAAATTTCCACAGCAGTTTAAATTTTTATT
>CAIRYF010000079.1 GCA_903882725.1 uncultured Simplicispira sp. | reverse complement strand
GCACTGGCCGTGCCCATGTGTTTGCTGTACGAGGTCGGTATCTGGGCTGCGCAAATTTTTATCAAGCACACCCAAGCACCTGAAGATGTTGACCAAACGGCTTGAAACGCTTGCCAGATAAGCGTTTGCAGCTATAGTTTTTATTAGCGCCGCACAGGCCGCCGGGCCATTGGGCGCAGGCCGGGGGTGACGTTTAACGCCATCATGTTGCCTGCGCCTGCGCGCTGCACCTCAAAGGTAGCGGGCAGGCCCGGTTTGAGCGCCGCCACGGTCGAGAGCAGATTGGGCACGCTGTTGATGCTGGCACCGGCCACGCGCACGATGACGTCGCCGGGGCGGATGCCGGCCATGGCCCCGGGGCCGTCTTGCAGCACACCGGTGACGATGACGCCCTCAGTGGCTTTGACGCCAAAGGTTTCGGCCAGCTCGGGCGACAGCTCACTTGGCTCCACGCCAATCCAGCCGCGCGTGACTTGGCCGTCCTTGACGATGCCGTCCAGCACCATCTTGGCGGTCGATACCGGAATGGCAAAGCCAATGCCCATGCTGCCGCCCGAGCGTGAATAAATGGCGGTGTTGATACCAAGCAAGTTGCCGTGGACATCGACCAGCGCACCACCCGAATTGCCGGGGTTGATGGCGGCGTCGGTCTGAATGAAGTTTTCAAAAGTGTTGATACCCAGCTGCGTGCGCCCCAGCGCGCTGATGATGCCGCTGGTGACAGTTTGGCCGACGCCAAACGGGTTGCCAATGGCCAGCACGCGGTCACCGACTTCCAGCAGGTCGGAGTTGCCCAGTACGATCACGGGCAGCTTGTCGAGTTCGATTTTCAAAATTGCCAAATCGGTTTCGGGGTCAGTGCCAATCACGCGGGCATGGGCGCGGCGGCTGTCGGTGAGGGTGACTTCAATCTCATCGGCACCTTCGACCACATGGTTGTTGGTCAAAATGTAGCCGTCTTGGCTGATGATGACGCCGCTACCCAAGCCGGCTTGGGTTTGCTGGCCGGCTTGGTCGCCAAAGAAAAACTGAAACCATGGGTCGTTGCTGCGCGGATTGCGCGCTGCCGTCTTGCTGGTGTTGATGCTAACCACTGCGGGTGCCGCTTTGCGCGCCGCCCCGCTCAGGCTGCCGGGGGCGGGCTCAACCACGGGTGCTGGTGGGGCTTGGACCAGCGCGATGCCAGCGCTGGACAGCGTGGTGCCACGGCGCGCCCAATCAGGCTGTAGCGTAGCCACGACAAAATAAGCAGCGACCAAAACAGTCACAGTTTGGGAAAACAACAGCCAGAGGCGTTTCATCAAAATGAGCAATCAGTTAAAGCCTAAACGGGGGGCCATTGTCGCGCAAGCACTGGCGCCTTGCTGAAATCAATGGCAACAGGAAAAACCAGAATTATTTCAAGCTTGATGGCTGTCAAGATTACTGCCAGGCGGTGGGCAAGGCTTCTAGCTCCAATAGGAAAGCATTCTGGAAAGTTTTGCTTTCTATAAGTTGCATCAGACGGTTTGTCACACCCGTGGCTGCAAAGGTTTCTAGGGCTTGCCGTTCCTCGCTGCTGAGAGTCTGCATCAAGGCTGCTAAATGCACTGTGGGCGTTGATGTCTTGTCCTTGGCTGCGGCGGCTTCGCCTGCTGGAAAAAACTGGTTAGCTTCTTGCCAAGTTTAGAGTTGTAGTGATCGGTAATGAGGGCCATGTCTGACGTGGACAAACCGGCATTGAGCGTGCGGGCAATGGCGCTACCCACCTTGGCTTCAGGCAGATTGATTATTTTTTGCTCGATTGCCAGTAGCCGTTGGTCGGTTTTTTGGGTGTGGTTAGGCAGTGCTTGCATTCGCTTTGCTTCTGCCTGAAACACAGCGGCAAAACCCATGGATTGAACCATCAGCTCGGTTGGGGACAAGGCTGTGGCATTTTGGGTTGTTTCACTGGTTTGGGCGTGGGCTGTTAGATTGACCGCTAGCAAGCTCACCAACACAATTGACGTCGCGATGCCATCAACAACCACACCTTTCGGCACTGACTTGCCGAGTCTTCGACCGACCCGAACCAAGCCCGAACACAGTGTCGGTAAGAACCTGCACGCCGATTTTCGGACCAGAGCCGTTTTGGTCACAGTATTGATTTCAGTCACGGTGTTTCCACTTCTTTTTTTGTCGTTAGGGGCGGCGATCAATGAGTTGACAAATACCCAATGGCCCGGGATGTTACTGGCGCTTGGTTTAAGCCTGCCAATTTTGGGGTTCGGTTTTTCACTGTTGTTGGGGTTGGTTCGCAAAGGCTATGTACTGGTGATGAACGACCAAGGCGTGACTTATACCCCGACCAAGAAGCTCACCCAACCCATTGCCTGGGCAGAAATAATCACAGTGGAGGAAAAACTGACGCTGGACAAAGAGGATGCCCAGTCTGCCAACTTTAAGGTGACCTACCGCCATATTCAAAAGAATGGCATGGCCAGCGAGAAGTCGCTATGGATCGACCAGTCGTTGCTAGATGTGCAACGCAGGCAAGTCCGGGCAGTATTTGAAGACCGAATTGGCTCGCTGGATCGCATAGAGCAAGCCCAGTCAGAATCTCTTGGCTCCAAGTTAGGGCACGGCGTGGTCACCACGGTAGCCACTGCGGTGACCGACAGCATCACGGAATGACCCAAAGCGCAGTGCCAATTGCTAAAACCTTGGCTGTTTTGCTGCGCTGTGGCTGGCGATGGCGCGGCTAGAAAAGTAAAAATTGCGGTTATGCCCGAGGCAGCGTCACGCCGCTTTGGCCTTGGTATTTGCCGCCCCGGTCTTTGTAAGACACTTCGCACACGTCGTCTTTATCGCTCTCAAAAAACAGCACTTGGGCACAGCCTTCGCCAGCGTAAATTTTGGCTGGCAGCGGTGTGGTGTTGCTAAATTCCAGCGTTACGTAGCCTTCCCATTCGGGCTCGAAGGGCGTTACGTTGACGATGATGCCGCACCTTGCATAGGTGCTTTTTCCCAGACAAATCGTCAGCACATTGCGCGGAATGCG
>CAIRYF010000078.1 GCA_903882725.1 uncultured Simplicispira sp. | reverse complement strand
CAAAGACCTCAAAGCGCTGACGCTGCAAGCCGACGTCATCGTCGCCGCCGTCGGCAAGCGCAATGTGCTGACGGCCGACATGGTCAAGCCCGGTGCCGTGGTGCTGGACGTGGGCATGAACCGCAACGATGAAGGCAAGCTGTGCGGCGATGTGGACTTTGACGGCGTCAAAGCGGTTGCCAGCCACATCACGCCGGTGCCCGGCGGCGTTGGCCCTATGACTATCACCATGCTGCTGGTCAACACGCTGGAAGCTGCCGAGCGCGCTGCGGGCGCATAAAAAAGCCAGCAATAAAAATTTGCGGCATCCGCCGCTTTTGACTTGAACTGTCACCCGACAGCGCCACCTAAGCCGGCATGAGCAATCCCCTTCTTGACTTCTCCGCCCTGCCCGCGTTCGACCGCATCACCCCCAGCGATGTAGCCCCGGCCTTGGATGCGCTGCTGGCGCGTGCCAACCAAGCGCTTGAAACCGTCACTGCACCCGCCTTTCCCGCGCGCTGGAGCGACATCGCTGCCGTGCTGGACGTGGCCACCGAGCAGTTGGGGCGATCGTGGGGCATGGTCAGCCACCTCAACAGCGTGGCCGATACGCCCGAGCTGCGCGCTGCCTACAACGAGGTGCTGCCGCGCGTCACCGAGTTTTGGACACGCCTGGGTGCCGACGAGCGGCTGTACGCCAAATACAAAGCGATTGACCCGGCCAGCCTGAACGACGAGCAGCGCCAAGCACTGAAAAACGCCGTGCGCAACTTTGTGCTGTCGGGCGCTGAATTGACCGGCGCGGCCAAAGAGCGTTTTGCCCACATCCAAGAGCGCCAAGCCGAGTTGGCGCAAAAATTCAGCGAAAACACCCTCGACGCTACTGACGCTTACAGCTACTGCGCGCAGCCCCACGAAATGCACGGCATACCGGCTGACGTGCAGCAAACCGCGCTGGAAGCGGCCAAGGCCGAAGGCAAAGACGGCTACAAACTGACGCTGAAAATGCCGTGCTATCTGCCGGTAATGCAGTTTGCCCAGAGCGGCGCACTGCGCGAAACGCTGTACCACGCCCACGTCACGCGCGCCTCCGACCAATCAAGCGGCGACGCGGCGCAGTACGACAACACCGCGCTGATCCAAGAAATTTTGGCGCTGCGCCAAGAAGAAGCGCAGTTGCTGGGCTACCCCAACTTTGGCGAAGTCTCGGTGGTGCCCAAAATGGCCAGCTCGGCCGACGAAGTCATCACCTTTTTGCGCGATTTGGCCGTGCGCGCCCGCCCGTATGCCGAAAAAGACGTCGCCGACCTGCGCGCCTTTGCCGCCGAGTCGCTGTCCCTGCCCGAGCCACAAGCCTGGGACTGGCCGTATGTGGCCGAAAAGCTCAAAGAAGCGCGCTACGCCTTCAGCGAGCAAGAGGTCAAGCCCTACTTCACTGCGCCCAAGGTGCTCGCTGGCCTGTTCAAAATCATTGAGACGCTGTTTGAAGTCGCCATTCGCCCCGACACCGCGCCGGTGTGGCATCCGGCGGTGCAGTTTTATCGGATTGAGCGCGGCGGCCAGCTGGTCGGCCAGTTTTATCTGGACCAGCCAGCACGCACCGGCAAGCGCGGCGGCGCGTGGATGGACGATATGCAAACGCGCTGGCTGCGCCCCGACACCGGTGTGCTGCAAACACCGATTGCGCACTTGGTCTGCAACTTTGCCAGCGGCGTCGATGGCAAACCGGCGCTGCTGACGCACGACGACGTCATCACCCTGTTCCACGAATTTGGCCACGGCCTGCACCACCTGCTGACGCAGGTGAACGAGCGCGACGTCTCAGGCATTGGCGGCGTCGAATGGGATGCGGTCGAACTGCCCAGCCAGTTCATGGAGAACTTCTGCTGGGAATGGGACGTGCTACAGCACATGACCGCCCACGTCGATACCGGCGAGCCGCTGCCACGGGCGCTGTTTGACAAAATGCTGGCGGCCAAAAACTTTCAAAGCGGTATGCAAACGCTGCGCCAAATCGAGTTTTCGCTGTTCGATATATTGCTGCACACCCAGCACAACCCCACCGAAGACTTCATGCCGCTGCTGGTCAAAGTGCGCGATGAAGTCGCCGTGCTGCAGCCACCGGCATTTAGCCGCACCATGCACACCTTCAGCCATATTTTTGCCGGTGGCTATGCGGCTGGGTACTACAGCTACAAATGGGCTGAAGTGTTGAGCGCCGACGCCTACGCCGCGTTTGAAGAGACCGTAGCCGCTGACGGCAGTCCCAGCTTGGAGACGGGCCAGCGCTACCGCCAGACCATTTTGGAAGCCGGTGGCAGCCGCCCGGCCATGGAGTCGTTCAAAGCCTTTCGGGGGCGCGAGCCGCAGTTGGACGCCCTGCTGCGCCACCAAGGCATGGCTGGATGATGACGATGACGATCATGCGTATCCCCTCCCGCACCTCGCTGGCTTTGGCTGCAGCCCTGTGTACCTTGGCCTGCCCCAGCCTCAGCCAAGCCCAGCAGGTTTACCGCATCGTCAGTCCCGACGGCAAGGTGACGTTTTCTGATCGCGCTCCCAACGAAAGCGCCACTCCCGCACTGACGACCAGTCCCAACAATGCGCCCAGCGATACCAGCGCACTGCCTTACACCCTGCGCCAAGTAGCGGAGCGTTTTCCCGTCACGATTTACACCGGCGCTGACTGCGCCCCCTGCGTCAGCGCGCGCAGTCTATTGATCGGGCGTGGCATTCCCTTCACTGAGTACAGCGTCAGCAGCAATGAGGATATCGACGCGCTCAAGCGCCTGAGCGGCAACTCCAGCCTGCCCTTTGCCACCATTGGCAGCCAGCACCTGACTGGCTTTTCAGACAGCGAATGGACGCAATACCTGGACGCTGCCGATTACCCAAAAAAATCAGAATTGCCGAGCAATTACCGCCAACGAGCAGTTACGCCGTTGGTCGCCAGCAAATCTATAGAGTCAAAATCGACCACGCAAGACCCTGCCCCCTATACACCGCGCTCCGAGCGTCCGATGCCTGCACCCACTGCGCCTACCGACCCAGGCCCCAGCAACCCAGCGGGAATTCGTTTCTAGAACACAAACAGGTGTTGCTGGCCCATTGTTGAGCGGCTATTTTTAAGCGCGCCCCAACGCTTTCTCGACGCCACGGTTGGCCAACGCATCGGCGCGCTCGTTACCGGGGTCGCCCGAATGGCCTTTGACCCAGCGCCAGTCAATGCGGTGACCGCCGCTCTGGACCAGCGTATCTAGGCGCTGCCACAGTTCGACGTTTTTCACCGGCTGCTTGGCCGCAGTGCGCCAGCCGCGCGCTTTCCAGCCGTGAATCCATTCGGTGATGCCTTTGCGCACGTATTCGCTGTCCTATAACAAAGTGACGGCGCAGGGGCGTTTGAGCGCAGCCAGCGCCTCGATGACGGCGATCAGCTCCATGT
>CAIRYF010000077.1 GCA_903882725.1 uncultured Simplicispira sp. | reverse complement strand
GTACCGGCACGCAGTAAACACTTTTTGCCAGCTCTAGGCTGATCCCCGAAACCCCGTTTTCCCTGACGGGCTGGGCTGGCACTCAAAACAGGGGCGGGACAGGGAGCGCTATGGAATTGTTCAAAAACGCCTGCGGCTATGCGCCAATTCAGGTGAACTGTGAAGGCTATTGGGAAACGCCGCTGGCCGACTTGCCGCCAGAATTGAAGAAGTTGGTGACCCATACGTTCTTCCTGTTTCCATGGGATGAACTTGACCCAACCAACCGTCGTAATATCGCAGCGCAGAATGACTATCTACATGACCCGCTGCACGAGCCAAGTACCTACTTTGAATTGGTTCAGTTTCAGGAGGAATTGAAGGACTGGCTTGCCAAGGCGCGCAGGGAGTCCAAGGATGCGGTCGAGCTTGTTTTACGGGACGTTGCTGCACGAATTGAAGAAGTTCTATCCGGCGACCGTGAACGTGTTGGCAGTGAAATTCAATTGTTGCGAATAGCTGCAAGTCAAGCGACTGCCCCAAGTCCAAGCCTTTCACCAGCGGAAAGAACCCTGTCCACCACCGAGAACAACACGCTCTTGAAGTTGGTCATTGGAATGGCAATGAAAGGTTATGCCTATGACCCGGCGGCATCCAAGAGCGCGGTGCCCAAAGAGATCGCAGACGACCTTGCCACCCTTGGCATCAACATCACGGACGACACCGTGCGCAAGTGGTTGAAGGAAGGCGCAAACAACGTGCTGCCGTCCAACCCGCGCCAGCCTTAGCCGCAAACCGAATTCGGTTTCGCAATACCGAATTCAGTCACGCGGAGAACGCAAAAAACCACGATCGGGCCTTCACTTTTTGGAGGGCACATCGTGTCACGCACTACCAAGCCAAAGCAAACCCCCGTCGCTGCCAGCATGGCTGCCGCGCCCACCCAACCCGTGGCGGTGATTCCGTCATTTGACTTGCTGCCAGACAGCGCGTTCATCCGCGAGGCGCAACTGGTGCAAAGCCACAAGCGGCCCTCGACACCCGCGCCGCTGCCGTTCTCCGCGCCCACCTTGTGGCGCAAGGTGAAGGCGGCGACCTTTCCGCCGCCGTACAAGTTGTCCCAGCGCGTGACCGCGTGGAAAGTGGGCGACGTGCGTGCGTGGATCAAAGCCCAGATGGCAGGGTGAATGACCATGCGAACACTCACACTTGCTATGTTATTGATAGCTGCTTGCGCAAGTTCTACGAGGGCTACAGGCCAATTTGGCATATATTTCGACCGCACAACGCCAATAACGCCTGTGCAGAAGGACGGTGCAGCATGACGCCGACACTTTTGCCAATCACCGAAGAGCAAACCGTTCTAACCGACGAAACCGACACTATAGTCCTCGCAGAAGCTGTCAGCCAAGCCACCGACTTCACCGCCGTCACCAACGATGCCTTTCTGACGGCCATATTCGGCACCACCTTTGATTTAGAACGCCCTTTGGTATGCAGCATCGCGGGCGACCCGGAAAACAAGGGCTGGTCACCACAGCCGTGGCCTTGCGACACCAGCGACGCGGCGTTGAACTGGTATACGGCTCCGGCCATGTTTGTCCCCAACGATCAAGGCCGCTACCGTGCCCAAAAGCGCCTCGGCCGCGGTGTGCATGCGGTGATGCTGGACGACATTGGCACCAAAGTGCCAGCGGCACGCCTGGCGGCGTGTCCGCCGACGTGGCTGATAGAGACGAGCCCCGGCAATTTTCAAGCGGGGTACATCTTTGCTGCGCCAGTTGACGACCACAAACAGGCTGAGGCATTGAAAGACGCATTGATTGAGGCGGGCCTGTGCGACAACGGCGCGACCGGCGCCACGGCGCGGTGGATGCGGCTGCCGGTGGCTATCAACGGCAAAGCCAAGTACGGCGAGCCGCCCCCACCTTGCCTACTGACGCAGTGGAGCCCTGAGCTGCGCTACACCATCGACCAGATCATCGACGGGTTGCAACTGACGCCACCCCAGCCCGCCCGCCAGCCGGGGCGCAAGGTTGCCGCTATCGAGCGCAACGTGGCCGACGGTGTGTACACCCCGCGCGCCGATGAAAACGAAGTGATTGCTTCACTCAAAGCCCGTGGCCTTTACAAATCGCCGCTGGGCAGCGGCAAGCACGACATCACCTGCCCGTGGGTGCATGAGCACACCGATCAAGTGGACCATGGCTCGGCATACTTTGAGCCGTCAGACTTGTACCCGGTGGGCGGCTACCGTTGTCAGCATGGGCATGGCGACACACGGCGTATTGGTGCGTTGCTGGAGGCGTTGGGCGTGTCGTTCCGGGCGGCCAAGCACAAGCCCACCATCAAGGTGGAGGCGGGCGAGTTGCACCGCATCGTGGACGCTGCCGAGCGCGAGCTGGCGGCCAGCAAGCGCTACTACCAGCGCGGCGGCCTGATCGTGGCGGTGAACACCGACCCCGAGAGCCACGCCACCTGCATCAAACCGGTATCGCAACCGGCCTTACTACGCGCCTTGTCTGGCGCAGCAGTGTGGACGCGCTTTGACGCGCGCTCCAGTGCAGATGTGGTGTGCGACCCGCCCCAGCGGCACATTGGTGTGCTGTTTGATGGTGAGGGCTACAACCACTTGCCAGCGTTGGCAGGCATAGCGCGCCAGCCCTACCTGCGCCCGGATGCTTCACTGGTGACGGATGCCGGGTATGACGCGTCCACAGGTTTGTTTGGCGTGTTCAATGCGCGCCAGTTCACTTTTTTGCCGAACCCCACGCCAGCGGACGCACAGGCGGCGCTGGCCGCATTGTTGGCGCTGCTGACCGAGTTTGACTTTGCCACCGACCATGATAGAGCCGCAGCGGTAGCGGGCATGCTGACGGCGACTATCCGGCCCAGCTTACCAACGGCACCCATGTTCCACATCAAAGCGCCGCAGATCGCCAGCGGCAAGAGCTATCTGTCCGGCATCATCGCCGCCTTTGCCAGCCCGACCATGCCGCCCGCCATGGCGTTCCCCACCACCGAAGAAGAATGCCAGAAGCTGCTGCTGGCCACGCTACTGGAGGCACCCGCCTGCGTGACCTTTGACAACCTGACCACCGATTTGATCCCGTTCAAATCCATGTGCTCGGCGTTGACCGAAGAGCACCTGACCGGGCGCATCTTGGGCGTGAGCAAGACCGCCACTGTGGGCACGCGTTCCCTGTTTTTAAGCTCGGGCAACAACGTGGACGCAGTCCGCGACATGGCGCGGCGCTGCATCACCATTGCGCTGGACCCGCAGGTAGAAACCCCCGCCACGAGGCAGTTCACCGCCGACCCGCTGGGCACCGTGCGCGCTGCGCGGGAGCGGTATGTTTCGCTGGCGCTGACCATCATCCGGGCGTGGGTAGTGGCAGGCAGCCCGATGACACCATGCAAGCCACTGGCCAGCTACGGCCAGTGGAGCAACTGGGTGCGCCAACCGCTGCTGTGGCTGGGTATGGCCGACCCGGCACAACGCGTGTTTGAGCAACTGGCCCAAGACCCCGACCGTGAAACGCTGGGTCGCTTGCTGCATGCGTGGCGCGCAACATTCGGTAGCACACCGGCCATGATCCGCGAGGCGGTCAACCGGGCTGAGACGTATGCCTTTGGCGGCGTCAGTAATGTGCAGGCCGAACTGAAAGAGGTGATGCGTGAGATTGCCGAAGACCGTGGCGAGATCAACCGGCGGCGGCTAGGCAAATGGATTGCGCGGCATCAAGGCCGCATCGTGGATGGTCTCCGGTTTGAGAAAGCATCGGGCACCACCAGCGCGG
>CAIRYF010000076.1 GCA_903882725.1 uncultured Simplicispira sp. | reverse complement strand
GCTCAGGCGGCAACTCAGCGCGCAGCTCAGTGCGCCGCCCGGTGGCGGGATGGGCAAATTGCAAGCGCCAAGCGTGCAGAAACATCCGCTTAAAGCCGAATTTTTGCAGGCGCTTGTTCAACTCAAAATCGCCATATTTATCGTCACCGGCAATCGGATGGCCGCTGCTGGACAAGTGGACGCGAATTTGGTGCGTGCGGCCGGTTTTGATGGTCACTTCTAGCAAGCTCATCACCGGCAGCCCTTGCAAGGGGCGCGCTGGCAGCGTGCTGCGCACTTTGACCAAAGTGATGGAGCGCATTGCGTCCGGGTCGTCGGGCGTGGTGACGCGCACGCGGCGCTCGCCGTCGGCTTGCAGGTATTTGTGCAGCGGCGCGTCGATCACTTTGAGCTTGGCCGGCCACGTGCCGCTGACCAGGGCCAAATAGGTTTTGCCGGTCTCACGCTCACGAAACTGATCTTGCAAATGTGTCAATGCCGAGCGCTTTTTGGCCACCAGCAACAGGCCCGAGGTGTCGCGGTCTAAGCGATGCACCAGCTCCAAAAATTTCGCTTGTGGCCGCGCTTGGCGCAGTTGCTCGATGACACCAAAGCTGACGCCACTGCCGCCATGCACCGCCACACCAGCAGGCTTGTCGATGGCAATCAGGTGCTCGTCTTCTAAGAGCAGCGGAAATTCGCGTGCGGGCGCCGGGCGCTGGGCTTTTTCGGCCATTTTTTCGGAGACGCGCACCGGCGGCAGGCGAATCAAGTCGCCCGCCTGCACACGGGTATCGGCGCTGGCGCGGCCTTTGTTGACGCGCACCTCACCGCTGCGAATGATGCGATAGACGTGGGTTTTGGGTACGCCCTTGAGCTGGCGCAGCAAAAAATTGTCCAGCCGCTGGCCGTCAGATTCGGTGTCCACCTCGACCGTGCGGGCCGCAGGAGCAATGGCAGGAGCGGTCGCAGTAGCAACAGGGGTGCTCAGGGCAGTTGCCGGGGGAGTTGGCGCTTTGGCCTCTATAATATGTTTCACCTGCGCAGCGTTTTGTAAGTGGTTGATTTGTCTGGATTTTAGTCCACACAGCCCTTCGCCCCGCGCAGGCCGGTCGATGCCAGTGGGTGTCGTACACGCAAAGAGCAGGCCCGTTGCCTGCCATGGCCTGTATGGCGCGCACCAAGCTGACACGTTGAAACACTGATACGGAATACCCTAGCCAGCAGTCCACCCACCTCGGGCCGCGACTGCTGGCGGACCAAAGCGAATATGTGGATGCTCATGATGATGATTCGGCCTTTGTGGCAGCGATCTGCGCTGCTGCAATCCATGGCAAATCTGACTCTAACGCCCATCACGCCTGCGCAATCAGCTATTTATCCGATAGCAAAAATGCACACTCCCAGGCTCGCCCTCCTCCACGCGCCCTTGCCACCCCCGCAGAGCTGAAGCAGAACTGAAGTTCTGCGGCACCTGGCATACCCGGCCATTCCCTTCGTTTCAAAGCGTCAGTCCAGGCATTGTTGGCCCCTCACGGGCCTGTTGTTTGTTTGGAATCCCGGTTTTCAGCCGCCCAGCCAGAGCGCTGCGCGCTGGCGACCCAGCACAATTTAAAGGAAACGCATCATGAAGCGGATGCTGATCAACGCCACCCAGCCCGAAGAACGCCGTCTGGCCATCGTAGACGGGCAAAAATTGCTCGACTACGAAATCGAAATCGAAGGGCGCGAGCAGCGCAAGGGCAACATCTACAAAGCCGTCGTCACGCGCGTAGAGCCCTCGCTCGAGGCCTGTTTTGTCGACTACGGCGAAGACCGCCACGGTTTT
>CAIRYF010000075.1 GCA_903882725.1 uncultured Simplicispira sp. | reverse complement strand
GTGTTCAAGGACAAGCAAGGCGGCCTGGTGGTGGACTACATCGGCATCGGCAACGAGCTCAAAGCGGCGATGAAGGAGTACACCGCAAGCCAAGGCCGTGGCAAACCCACTGTCGATGCCCACGAGGCCCTGTCGGTGCTGCTGGAGAAGATGGACGTGCTGCGCGCCATGCTGCATGGCTACGACTACAGCGGCTTTCTCACCGGGGGCCACAAGACCCTGGCCGGCGCTGCCAACCATGTGCTGGGCATCCAGTCCGAAGGCAAGGACAGCAAGCGCGACGGCAAAAAGCGCTTTGCCGACCTGGCACTG
Source organism: uncultured Simplicispira sp. (assembly GCA_903882725.1). Classification (GTDB taxonomy): domain Bacteria; phylum Pseudomonadota; class Gammaproteobacteria; order Burkholderiales; family Burkholderiaceae_C; genus Simplicispira. The sequence continues at coordinate 2,135 of CAIRYF010000075.1, read as the reverse complement.
GCCATGAGCAAAGCCTTCAGCCTGTGCTGCACCCTGGACGAAGCCAAGGCGGTGCGCGAAGAAGTGGCCTTCTTGCAAGCGGTCAAAGTCATCCTGACCAAGCGCGACACCACGGCCCAGAAGAAGACCGACGAGCAGCGCGAAACGGCCATCCGGCACATCATCAGCCAGGCGGTGGTGAGCGAGAGCGTGGTGGATATCTTCGACGCCGTGGGCCTGGAAAAGCCCAACATCGGCCTGCTGGACGACGAGTTTCTGGCGCAGGTGCAAAACCTGCCCGAACGCAACCTGGCCATCGAGCTGCTGGAGCGCCTGCTGGAGGGCGAAATTAAATCCAAGTTCGCCACCAACGTCGTGCAAAAACGCAAGTTTTCAGAGCTGCTCGGAAGCGTCATTGCCCGCTACCAAAACCGCAGCATTGAGACGGCGCAGGTGATGGAAGAGCTGGTCCAGATGGCCAAGAAGTTCAAGGAAGCGGCCAGCCGGGGAGATCAGCTGGGCCTGAGCGATGACGAGGTGCGCTTCTACGACGCCCTGGCCAACAACGAGTCAGCGGTCAAAGAGCTGGCCGACGAAACCCTGAAGAAAATCGCCCACGAGCTGACCGACAACCTGCGCAAAAACATCACCGTCGATTGGAGCCAGCGCGCAAGCGTGCGTGCCAGCCTGCGCCTGATGGTCAAGCGCATCTTGCGCAAGTACAAATACCCGCCTGACCAAGCCGACGCTGCCGTGGAGCTGGTGTTGCAGCAGGCGCAGGCGCTGGGGGAGAGCTGGGCCTAGGGAAAAAGCAAACGCGCTGCTCTAGCCCCACCGTTTCAAGGCCGCAAAAATCCCCACAGCGCCATCAGCGTTTCATCGGGCGCTTCGCTCATCTGGTTGTGGCCGACCGGCAAGTGGGCGACGTGAACCGTTTTGCCCGCAGCGCGGGCGCTGGCGATGAGTGCTTGGGCGGCTTTGGGCGGCGTCATTTGGTCTTGCGCGCCCAAGGCAAACAGCACTGGGCAGGTGATTTGCGCAATGGCTGTCAGGCCGTTGGCGTAGCTGTCACACGCAACAAAGCCCCGGTGCAGCAGGTTGACCTGTGGGTTGCTGCGCAGCACGCGCCGCCCCAGCGCCAGCCCAGAGCCATACACCCACATCCCTGCGCCCGAGGGCGGCGCCAGCGTGCTGCGCGAGAATACTTGCACCATTTTGATGGCTTTTTCGGGCGCGTTCAGCGCGGCGTCGAGCATGGCCGGCGCTACGGGCATCGGCCATGCCGTTCCCACCAGCGCCAAATGGCTGATGCGCGTTTGCAGGCGCGCTGCCGCTTCCAGCGCAATCAGCGAGCCCCAGCTGTGGCCGACCAGCGCGGCTTGCTTGTCGCCGGTGATGCCTGCGGCGTCCAGCAGCGCGGCGATGAAATCGGCGGCTTTTTCGACGCTGGCGGGCGCGTCACCGGCGCTGCGGCAGTGGCCGGGCAGGTCGATGGCCAGCACGTTGTAGCCGTGGTGCGCCAGATAACGGCTTTGCAGTGCCCAGACGCTGTGGTCGCACAGCACGCCGTGGATCAGCACTGCGGTGGGTTGTGCGGGGTTGAAGGCTTTGCCGCCGGTGTAGCAATAGGTGGCGTGGCCGTTGACGATGAGGTACATGGCTTAGGCTCCTGCTTTTTCTGCGGCTTTGAGGGCGCGTTTCAAGTCGTCAATCAGGTCGTCAGCGTCTTCCAGACCAATCGACAGGCGAATCGTGCCTTGGCCGATGCCGCCAGCGGCCAGCGCCTCGTCGCTCATGCGAAAGTGCGTGGTGCTGGCCGGGTGGATCACCAGGCTGCGGCAGTCGCCGACGTTGGCCAAGTGGCTGAACACTTTCAGTGTTTCTATGAATTTCTTGCCTTGCGCGCGGCTGCCCTTCAAGTCAAAGCTGAACACCGAACCAGCACCGCGTGGCAGCAGGCGCTGCGCCAGCGCGTGGCTGGGGTGGGATTCCAACATTGGGTGGCCAACGCGCGCCACAAACGCTTGGCTGGCCAAAAATTCGACCACTTTATGCGTGTTGCGCATATGCCGCTCCATGCGCAGCGGCAGGGTTTCGATGCCTTGCAAAATCAGCCATGCAGTGTGTGGGCTCATGCAAGCGCCAAAGTCGCGCAG
>CAIRYF010000074.1 GCA_903882725.1 uncultured Simplicispira sp. | reverse complement strand
TGTCGATGCCGACGGTGCCAAACACGCGCTTTTTGGCGCTGGCGACATAGGCGTTGCCGGGGCCGGTGATTTTGTCCACCTTAGGCACGGTTGGCGTGCCGTAAGCCAGCGCCGCCACCGCTTGCGCGCCGCCGATGGTGAAGGCGCGGGTGACACCAGCGACGTAGGCGGCGGCCAGCACCAGCGGGTTTTTTTCCCCCTTGGGCGTGGGCACCACCATGATGATTTCTGGCACGCCAGCGACGTGGGCGGGGATGGCGTTCATCAGCACGCTGCTGGGGTAGGCCGCTTTACCGCCGGGCACGTAGATGCCAACGCGGTCAAGCGGCGTGACCTTTTGTCCCAGCAAATTGCCGTCGGCGTCGCGGTAGCTCCAGCTCTCGCCGCAGGCTTTTTTCTGCGCTTGGTGGTAGCTGCGCACCCGCGCCGCGGCCGCTTGCAAGGCATCGCGCTGCACGGCAGGGATGGCGTCAAAAGCGGCCTTCAATTCGGCCTGCGTCAGTTCGAGTGCAGCCACGCTGGGCGCATCCAAGCCGTCAAAGCGGGCGGTGTATTCCAGCACCGCTGCATCGCCGTGCTGGCGCACATCAGCAAGAATGGCGGCCACGCGCTGCTCGATGGCAGCGTCTTGGTCAGCCGACCAGTGCAGCCGGGTTTGAAAGGCGGTTTCAAAATCGGCACTGTCAGTGCGCAAACGGGCAGGCGTGGCTTTCATTTTTCTCTATCGCAAAGTAAAGACAGGCAGGCGTTTATTCGGTGTCGGCTGACACGTCGCCTGTCTTGCGGTTGTAACGCAGGGTGATTTTGTCCAGGTCGCACAAGTCCAAGCCTTCCCATTCCACGTCAGACCCATCGTCCGCAAATACCACCTTGATGTCTTGCACACAGTGCTTGGTGTCACCAAACTTGAACTTGCGCGCTTGGCCGTTGAGCAGCTGGTTCTCACCCAAACGGTCTTTGCCCCAGTTGTCTTTTTTGGTGGGCGAGATGAAAACCTCATTGAGCGCGTAACCGGTGCGGTTGACGAGGGTGAAATCAGCATCCCCAGCGAACGCCACACCAGCAGCTGCCAGCAATCCGATCAAAACAATTTTTTTGAACATACATTCCCTGTATTTTTAAATGAACTATTGCGTTCAGACACTTATTTGCCTGAAGCATTTGCATTGTCGTATAGGGTTTAGCATCCCAATTCGGTTAGCAAATATTTCGTTATTGTTGTTGGCTTTGTGCCTCAGGGGGCCGATCCAATCGCCCCGGCAAAGGCATCAATGATGCGGCGCAGCGGCGCTTGTTTGATTTTTAGCATGGCTTGGTTGACCACCAAATGCGAGCTGATGTCCATGATGCGTTCGACTTCGACCAAGTGGTTGGCCTTGAGCGTGTTGCCAGTGGAGACCAAATCGACGATGGCGTCGGAGAGGCCAATCAACGGTGCCAGCTCCATGCTGCCGTACAGTTTGATCAGGTCAACGTGGACGCCCTTGCTGGCAAAAAAGTCGCGCGCAATGGCGGTGTATTTGGTGGCCACTTTCAGGCGCGAGCCTTGTCTGACGGCCTGCGCGTAGTCAAAGTCGGTGCGCACTGCCACGCTGACGCGGCACTGGGCAATGCGCAAATCCAGCGGCAGGTACAGCCCCGAACGCGCCGCGCCGCCCCATTCAGCACTGTGCTCAATCAGCGTGTCTTTGCCGCAAACGCCAATATCAGCGCCGCCGTATTGCACGTAGGTCGGCACGTCGGTGGCGCGCACGATGACGACGCGCACATCGGGGCGGTTGGTCGGCAAAATCAGCTTGCGCGATTTTTCGGGGTCTTCCAGCACCTCGATACCTGCGGCGGCCAGCAGCGGCATGATTTCGTCAAAGATGCGTCCTTTGGACAGAGCAAGGGTGATCATCAGATTCTTTCAATGTCGGCGCCCAAGGCGCGCAGTTTGGCTTCCATGCGGTCGTAGCCGCGGTCTAGGTGATAAATGCGCTCGACCACAGTGTCGCCCTCGGCCACCAAGCCAGCAATCACCAAGCTGGCCGAAGCGCGCAAATCGGTGGCCATGACAGTGGCACCCGACAGGCGGGCGTTGCCGTCCAGCCCCTCGACGATGGCGACGCGGCCATCGACTTGGATGCGCGCCCCGAGGCGCACCAGCTCGTTGACGTGCATAAAGCGGTTTTCAAAAATCGTCTCGGTGACGGCTGCCGTGCCGTGCGCCACGCAGTTGAGCGCCATAAATTGCGCCTGCATATCGGTCGGAAAACCTGGATATTCCGTCGTGCGAAAGCCTTGGGCTTTGAGCTGGGCCGCGCCAGCGCTGGCCACGCGAATGCCGCGTATCTCGCCCTCGACGGCTTCAATTTGAACACCGGCTTCTTGCAGTTTTTCGATGACGGCGTCCAAGTGCTCGGCGCGGGCGTGGCGCAGCAGCACCTTGCCGCCCGCTGCCGCTACGGCGCACAAAAAGGTGCCGGCCTCAATGCGGTCAGCCACCACGGCGTGCGTGCAGCCGTGCAGGCGCTCGACGCCTTGGATGCGGATGCGGCTGGTGCCGTGGCCTTCGATGCGCGCGCCCATGGCGATCAGCATTTCGGCCAAGTCGGCAATTTCGGGCTCTTGGGCAGCGTTTTCGAGGATGGTTTCGCCCTCGGCCAGCGTGGCGGCCATCAAAAAGTTTTCGGTGCCGGTTACCGTCACCATGTCGGTGGTGATGCGTGCGCCCTTCAAGCGCGTGCGCCCCGCTGCCAGCGTGGCAATCATGTAACCGTGCTCGACGACGATGTCAGCGCCCATGGCTTGCAAGCCCTTGATGTGCTGATCGACCGGGCGCGAACCAATAGCGCAGCCACCCGGCAGCGACACCCGTGCATGGCCAAAGCGCGCCAACAGCGGCCCCAGCGCCAGCACCGAAGCGCGCATGGTTTTGACCAGCTCATACGGTGCCTCGGGCGTGTGCAGATCGTCGGCGTTGAGGCTGACGGTGCCGTTATCGCTTGGGCTGTCGCCGCGCTCGGCGCTCACGCCCATGTTGCGAATCAGCTTGAGCATGGTGGCCACGTCTTGCAGACGCGGCACGTTGTGCAGCAGCACCGGCTCAGGCGTCAGCAGCGCAGCGCACAGCTCAGGCAGGGCGGCGTTTTTAGCGCCCGAGATGGCGATGTCGCCGTGCAGCGGCCGACCTCCGCGAATGAGGAGTTTGTCCATAGCAGGCAGTCTGAAAGTGAAGGGGGGAGTTAATTAAGAGTCAAATTGGCCTCTAGCCCTTATACAGTAAGCGCTAGTAGCTATCAAAAAAGGAGTGAATACCACCCGGTTTATGCCGCCTATCAACGCTGGGTTTGCGCAGCCCATTCGGCTGGGGTAAAGGTCTTCATCGACAGTGCGTGGACTTCGTCGGTGGCCATCTTGCTGCCCAGTGTGGCGTAGACCATTTGGTGGCGGGCAATGGGGCGCTTGCCGTCAAATTCAGCCGAGACGATGGTGGCGTACCAGTGGCGGCCATCGCCTTCCAAGGTGATGTAGTCACAGGCCAGGCCGGTGCTGATGAGGTGCTGGATTTGTTCGGCGTTCATGGCAATAGTCCTAAAAAATAACGGGGCGCGTTAAGAGCGCAGTTTGTAGCCGGTGCGCAGCAGGTGCAAAGCCAGCGCGCTGACCAGCAGCAAAGCACTGGCAACAATGCCCAAACTGAGCCATGGCGAGGCGTCGCTCTGGCCAAAAAAGCCGTAGCGAAAACCGTCCACCATGTAGAAAAACGGGTTCAGGTGACTGACCGCACGCCAAAACGGCGGCAGCGACTGGATGGAATAAAACACGCCCGACAGAAACGTCAGCGGCACGATGATGAAGTTTTGAAACGTCGCCATCTGGTCAAACTTGTCGGCCCACAGCCCGGCAATCACCCCCAGCGTGGCCAGCAGCGCTGCGCCCAGCACGATAAACACCAAGCTCCACAGCGGCGCGGCAAACTGCGGCGCGGCAAAGCCCAAGGTGATCACAAACACCCCCAAGCCCACCACCAGTCCGCGCAGCACCGAAGCCCCCACATAGGCGACAAACCACGCCCGGTGCGACAGCGGCGTCAGCAGCATAAACACCAAACTGCCCATGATTTTGCTTTGCACCTTGCTCGACGAGCTGTTGGCAAAGGCGTTTTGCAGCACGCTCATCATCACCAAGCCGGGCACCAAAAAGGCAACGTAGCCAACGCCCTCGTAGACCTGCACATGGTCTTTGAGCACATGGCCAAAAATCAAGAGGTACAGCATGGCTGTAATCACCGGCGCAGCGACGGTTTGGATGCCGACTTTCCAAAAGCGCAGCACCTCTTTGTAAAACAGCATTTGCCAGCCGGTCATGGCGTGTCCTGCGCCGTAGCGGCGGCCATGACGCGCAAAAACACGTCTTCTAAATCGGCGCGGCGAATTTCAATGTCTTGCACTTCGACCCCGGCTTGGCGCAGTGCGGCCAAGTGGTGCTCGATGTCGTGGCTGTCTTGTGTGGCCAGCTGCACCACGCGCCCGGTGATGCGCGCTTGGGCGGCAATCTCGGGCGGCAGTGGGCTGTCGGTTTTGAACACCAGCACGTTGCCCGAAGCCGCTTTGAGCAATTCGGACGTTTTGTCCAGCGCCACCACGCGCCCGCGCTTGAGCATGGCAATGCGCCCGCACAGCGCCTCGGCTTCTTCCAGATAGTGGGTGGTCAGCAGCACGGTGCTGCCGGCTTTGTTCAGGCCAGCAATGAACTGCCACAGCGTTTGGCGCAATTCGACATCGACGCCAGCGGTGGGTTCGTCGAGCACGATGATCGGCGGCTTGTGAACCAGCGCCAAGGCGACCAGCACGCGCCGCTTCATGCCGCCAGAGAGCTGGCGCATATTGGCGTTGGTCTTGTCAGACAGGCCCAGGTTGTGCAGCAGCTCGTCAATCCAGTCGTCATTTTTTGGGATGCCGAAGTAGCCCGACTGAAAGCGCAGTGCTTCGCGCACGCTAAAAAACGGGTCAAACACCAGCTCTTGCGGCACTACGCCCAGTTTGCGCCGTGCGCTGGCGTAGTCGGTTTGTACGTCGCTGCCCTGCACCAGCACGCGGCCTGCCGTGGCACGCGCCAAACCGGCAAGGATGCTGATCATGGTGGTTTTGCCGGCCCCGTTGGGGCCGAGGAGACCAAAAAACTCGCCTTGCTCAATGTTCAAGCTGATCTTGTCCAGCGCATGGAACGGGCCGCGGGGCGTGGAATAGGTCTTAGAGACAGTTTGAAAAGATATAGCAGGCATGGGAGCCGACTATTTTACGGTGCAGGCCGGGTGCAAGTGCTGCGCTGCAACAGAACACCTTTTTATGCCGCCGCTGGCAGCAACTCGGCCACGCCGTACAAGAGCGCCATACCGGCCAGCGCCGGCGGCAAAGCCTGCACAGCAAAGGTTTTGCCTGCGGCCAGCGCGTGGCGGCGGCATTCGAGCAGCACCGCCAGCGCCGAGGAGTCAAACACTTGCAGCGCGCTGGCGTCGCACACGCAGTGCGTTTGCGTTTGCATTTGTCCGCGCAGCGTTTGTAGCAGCGCCTCTAGTGCGGCGCGCGCTTGGTGCAGCGTCAGTTGGGCGGGCAGTGCAAGGGTGGCCATGGCATTTAATGGTGTTTAGTTCTGGCTGGCGTTGCTTTGGTTGCGTGCGGTCAGCGCGGCAATCAGCTCATCCAAGCCTTTTTGCACATTGGCGCTCTGGTTGATTTGCTGCGCAAACTGGCTGCGGTAGGTTTCGACCAGCCACACGCCCATCACGTTGAGGTTGTAGATTTTCCAGCCCGCGCCAACGCCGGGGGTTTTTTCAAGGCGGTAGTCCAACTGCACTGGGTCGCCTCGGCCACGCACTTCACTGCGCACCAGTACGTCTTTGTCCTCGGGCGCGGCGCGCAGTGGCTTGATGGTGATGGTTTGGTCTTTGACTTGTGACAGCGCCCCGGCATAGGTGCGCACCAGCAGGGTTTTAAATTCGTCTTGCAGGTGCTGCTGCTGCGCCGAATTGGCCTGGCGCCAAGCAGGGCCGACGGCGGCAGCTGTCATACGGCGAAAGTTGACGTTTGGCATGATGACTTTGTCCACCAAGGCAATCACCTGGGTGAGATCGCCACTGCGCAGGCTGGTATCGGTGCGCAGCGCGTCCAGCACCTGCGTTGACAAGCGCGTCATCATGGCGTCTGGTGCCTCGTCCGCCGCGTGTGCGGGCAGCGACAGACCCAGCCACAGCGCAGTACCAAAAACAGCCGCTATGCGACCCAGAAAACGTCGGTTCATCAAATTCACCTTGGATTAAAACCCACCTGCGGCAGGTCGAATGCGTATTTTCGGCGGTCTATGCAAACACCTGCACGCGGTAGTGGTGTCTGCCAAACCAGTAGCTGTGACCAATCAGTAAGGCTCGTTGGGCAACACGCCATCGCTGCTGCCGCTGCCGTTATCACCACCACCATTACTACCACTACTACTGTTGGTAGACCAGCCGTTGCCTTGGCTGCGCACACGCATATAGACGTCGCGCATAAAGCTGTATTTGTCCAATGCAGCGCTGTCCAGCACGGTTCCGGCGCGCAGCAAGTTGGTGCGGGTGTTAACGGCACCCAGCACATACAGGCTGTTGCGGGCGGCGGTGGGTGTGACGTCATAAAGCAAGCTGGTGCGCCGCTCCACCGGAAAGGTCAACGCATCGCGCACGGTCGATGGCCCAAACACCGGCAGCACCAAATAAGGCCCGGTCGGCACGCCCCAGCGCCCCAGCGTCTGCCCCAGGTCTTGCTTATGGCGGTCTACGCCCATCTCGCTGGCGACATCGAGCACACCGCCAAAGCCAAACAGCGTATTGACGTTAAAGCGCACCAAGCTGTTTAAGGCCGGCTCGGCGCGCAGCTGCAACACATTGTTGACAAACGACCAAGCATCGCCCAAGTTGGCAAAAAAATTGCTCACACCGGTGCGCACCATCACCGGCGCCGCGTCGCGGTAGGCCTCGGCCACGGGTTTAAGCACCATGGCGTCAAGCGATTCGTTGAAGTCGGTGGTGCCTCGGTTGTATTTTTCAAACGGGTCGTTGGCTGGGCCCGTGGCGCAGCCGGTCAAGGCCAGCGCGAGCGCTGCACCAGTGGCCGCGCGGCCCAAACGGGTGCGTGGCAGGAAGAAATTGGACGTCATTTAGAGTCTTCTGCTGCAGGGGATGGGCCCTCGGCAGCTTTGCTATAAAGAAATTGGCTAATGAGGTTTTCAAGCACCACGGCGGACTGTGTTGCCGTCACCGTATCGCCATTGGCGAGGTTGTGTTCATCGGCACCGGCTTCAATGCCAATATATTGCTCGCCCAGCAGGCCGCTGGTCAAAATTTTGAGCGAGCTGTCTTTAGGAAAAACATAGCGGTCTTCCAGCAGCAGTGTGACGCGGGCTTGGTAAATTTTGTCGTCAAAGTCGATGGACTCAATACGCCCCACCACCACGCCAGCGCTGCGCACCGCCGCTTTGGGCTTGAGACCGCCAATGTTGTCAAAGCGCGCCGTGATGCGGTAGCCCGACTGAAAATTCAGGCTCAGTAAGTTGGCCGATTGCAGTGCCAAAAACACCACCGCCACCACTCCGAGCATGACAAACAGGCCCACCCAGAAATCATTTTTGGACTGTTGCATTGTTGATTTTTCCTTGTGCTATGGGCGCGCGCCCGCGTCAGATACTGAACATCAGGGCCGTCAGGATGAAGTCCAGCCCCAGTACCGCCAGCGAGGCCACCACCACCGTGCGCGTGGTGGCGCGCGAGACACCTTCGGGTGTGGGCTTGGCTGTAAAGCCTTGCAGCAGTGCGACAAAGGTCACCGCCACGCCAAACGCCACACTTTTGATGATGCCGTTGCCGACATCGCTGAATACATCGACACCGCCCTGCATTTGGCTCCAAAACGAGCCTGAGTCGATGCCGATCATCGGCACCGCCACCATCCAACCACCTATCACGCCAACCGCACTGAACACCGCCGCCAGCACCGGCATGGCAATCACCCCAGCCCAAAAGCGCGGTGCCAAAATGCGCTGCACCGGGTCCACCGCCATCATTTCCATGGCACTGAGCTGCTCGCCTGCGCGCATCAGGCCAATTTCTGCCGTCAGCGAGGTGCCAGCGCGACCAGCAAACAGCAGCGCGGTGATCACTGGGCCAAGTTCGCGCAGCAAACTCAGGGCGACGAGCTGGCCCAGCGCCTCGGTTGATCCAAAGCTTTGTAGCGTGTAGTAGCCCTGCAAGGCCATCACAAAGCCGACAAACAAGCCCGACACGGCAATGATGCCCAGAGAGTAGTTGCCCAAAAAATGAATTTGGTCGCGCACTAAGCCGGGGCGTTTGAACACCGCCGACAGCAGCGTCAGCAGCCGCAAAAACAAACGCGCCCCTTGGCCAATACCGACCAACTGCGTGCGCACGGCAAAGCCAACATCGGCGGGCTTGTACCAACTCATGGCGCGTCTCCGTTGAAGCCGCCAAAGTCTTGTGCGACATCTGGGCCGGGGTAATGGAACGGCACCGGGCCGGTGGGCAAAGCGTTGACAAATTGGTGTACCAAAGGGTCGGTGCTTTGCAGCACTTCGCTTGGCGTGCCTTGGGCGGCAATGACGCCGGGGCCGAGGATGATGACGTGATCGGCCAAACGAAAGGTGGCTTCTAAGTCGTGCGACACCAAGATGGTGGTCAGCCCCATGGCGTCATTTAACTGGCGAATCAGCTGTGCGGCGGTGCCGAGCGAGATCGGATCGAGACCAGCAAACGGCTCGTCGTACATCACCAGCTCGGGGTCAAGTGCCATGGATCGCGCCAACGCTACGCGCCGCGCCATACCGCCTGAAATTTGCGCCGGCATCAAATCGCGCGCGCCGCGCAGGCCCACGGCGTGCAGCTTCATCAGCACAATGTCGCGCACCAGCGCTTCGGGCAGGTCGGTGTGCTCACGCAGCGGAAAGGCGACATTCTCGAACACATCCATGTCGGTAAACAAGGCGCCATATTGAAACAGCATTCCCATGCGTCGGCGTGCGGCGTAGAGGGCAGCCGTGTCCATCTGGCCGACGTCTTGGCCGTCAAACAGCACTTGGCCTTGCTGGGCGCGCTGCTGACCGCCAATCAGGCGGATCACCGTGGTTTTGCCGCCGCCCGAGGCTCCCATGATGGCCGTGACTTTGCCGCGCGGCACCGTCATCGAAAGGCCGCGCAGCACCGGACGCTCGCCATAGCCGAAATGGACGTCGCGCAATTCAACCAGCGCAGCAGGGTTTGCGCCAGGGTGAGACGGTAAAGAAGAAGACATGGATAGGGCAGAGAAAAGCGCCGTATACCCAAAGGAATCGGCGCAAGGCCTACATCATATGATGGAAAACCATTACATCAGATGGGCCTGTTTTTATCCCTGCAAAAATGCTCCCCGCAAAAAATGTCAACGTCCCAAGAGCGTTGTGCAGTGAACTGCGCCGTTTTAGCTGTTTTGGCCGCAGTCAAGCAACAAAAAATTAGCTTCTATAAAAATTAAATAGATGTGAAGTCCCATGTGATCATATCCACTGCCACGCCCTGAAAAGAAAGCCAGCGCCGCCGGTGCAGGGGAGTCCCGGTTGTCCCACGGGCAATTACTCCGGGGCTAGGCGTGGCTTAAGTCAGCCCATGTTTGCATCATGGCCACGGTGGGCTGTGCGGTTGTATGCCCTGCGCCAGTATTTGCCTTGCGCCTTGATGTGCAGGTACATCCCGCCGCCGTCCGAGTGCTTATCGTCAGCTGCGCCGCGATTGTCGGAATCGAACCCCCCTATGAAAACGGCCTAAAAACGGCAAAAGTACCGTAATAAATACCGTAAAAAGGAAAAGTGTCTACCTTTTTTGCGCTCGATGGTAGTACAGGCCAGCGCCAGCTGGCTAACTGCTAATCCTGCTAAAGCTGCTAAGGATTTATCCGTAAATTGATATATTTCTCAGTCTTGATCTGAAATCACACAGGAGTGAAAGATGGCCAAAGCCCATGCCAACTCATGGGAAGTGACGGATGAGTTCTGGGCACGGGTGCAGCCGTTGGTGCCCGTGCC